>QZIU01000015.1 GCA_003599625.1 Candidatus Parcubacteria bacterium | reverse complement strand
AAGAAGTTGGCAAACTCGAAGATACGGAAAATTTCGGAAAAAATATTTCTGATCAAATTGATAGCTCTCAAGACAATCAGCAAGTGCTCGGACTTGAAGGAAAAATGTATCGAAACGATTTTTCTCAATGTATTTCAGCGGGATAAACTGGCGCAGAAGATCGCCAAGGACAAAGCAAGATATCCCTAATTTTTTGATGGATTCCGGTTACACATTTTTGTTTAATTTTGTGGAAGCTCTTTTAAAGCTCCACGGTTTTGATACTTACAAAGGTTTCTATCATAAATTGTTCTTCCAAAGAAAATCATTGGCCTGCGACATCATGGAACCGATGAGATGCCTCATCGACAAGCAGATATTGAAGTCATACAATCTTAAACAGATCAAAGAAGAAGACTTTAAGATTGAGAATGGAAAATATGTTTTGCCGTTTGAGAATAACTCTAAATACGCCTCAATTTTTATGGAGACGATAATGGACAGAAAGGAGGATATCTTTTCCTATGTGCATGGTTTTTACAAATTTATGATGTGCCCGGAAAAAAATAATTTTCCGGAATTTAAATTGCCTGGTAATATTAAAAAATAACGAATAATTTATGTTTATAATTTCTTACGATTTTTCAAACGACAAAATCCGGACGAAATTTTCAAAATTCATTCAGAAATTCGGCAGAAAGATTCAGTATTCCGTTTATGAAATAAGAAACAGCCAACGGGTATTGCAAAATATTTTAAGCGAGATAGAATTGGTATATAAGAAAAAGTTTGAAGGAGCGGATAGTATTCTGATATTTCAGATCTGTGAAGGGGACAAGAAGAAGATAAAGAGATTCGGCTATGCGGAAAACGAAGAAAAGGAAGTGCTTATTTTCAGTTAGAACTTTTATAACTCCAAATTTGTTCAAAAGTATAAGTTGTCGTGCAGGTATTAAAATAAATTAAACAAATATGGCGGAAAACCTGAGTCTTTATAAAAAAGAATTAGAGGAAAAGGGCTTTGTTGAGCCAAAAAGTCGTAACAGCAATTTTGCGTTATTTGCATCTTTACGGCTTAACAGAGCCACTTCCGCCGTCTAATACCTATATCCAATTTCTACTTTTGTAGATTAATTGTCGAACAATATCCCGGATCCATGTCTAATACCTATATCCAATTTCTACTTTTGTAGATTCATTATTGATTCGGCTGATCCACAGAGTCTAATACCTATATCCAATTTCTACTTTTGTAGATAGAAAATACCCTTAACCCCTTTAGCGTCTAATACCTATATCCAATTAAAAAGTCAATATCGCTAATATCTGCCAGTGCCCCTCTTCCCAAATAAAGAAAACCGTAGCGACACGGGCTTAGATTGAGTTATAATGATAGCTGTTAATATTTACGATGGCCAATTTTGAAAAATACGGATTTTCTTGCTCGGTAAGGCGAAGCGGGAGGGCGCGGCGGATGAGACTGGCTGTACATTGCGATGGGAGTGTTGTGGCAACCGTGCCTAAAGCGATGCCGCCGGGCTTATTGGAACGATTTTTGCGGGATAAAACGGATTGGATAAGGAAGAAGGTCGCGTTTTTTAAGGGAGTTAAAAGACCTTTTTTTGCCTCCTACGGACGCAAGGAGTATCTTCAAAGCAAAGACCAAGCTTTGGAATTGGCAAAAGAGAGGGTCAACTTCTTCAATCAGTTTTATCAGGCCAAATTCAAAAAGATAAGCGTTAAAAATCAAAAAGCGAGATGGGGGAGTTGCTCTACGAAAGGCAACCTTAATTTCAACTATAAAATTTTATTTTTGCCGGAAAAAGCGCGGGATTATATAATCGTCCACGAGATTTGCCATCTGAGGGAATTCAACCATTCAAAAAATTTTTGGAACCTGGTCAGGCAAACCATTCCCGATTATCTTGAGATCAAGAAAGAACTGAAGAGAAATTATTTAAAAATTTAATTTTTAACATTCACGCGCGCGGCTACTTTTCATAGCAGTTTTGGGTTAAAAATTTGATATGAACAAAGACCAATTTGAAGAACTGGTGAAGGACGGGGTGGCGGAGATCCCGGAAAGATTTCTTTGCCTTATAGACAACGTCGGTATCGTGATAGAAAAAAGACCGACCATTGAGCAAAGGAAAAAGTTCAGGCTTCGCGGAGGAATGAGCTTATTCGGCCTGTATGAGGGCATCCCGAGGACAAGAAGAGATAACGGCTATAACGGCGTTCTGCCGGATAAGATCACCATCTTCATGGAGCCGATACTGGAGGCGGCAAGAGACGAAGAGGATGCCAAAGAACTGGTCCGAGATACGGTATGGCACGAGATAGCCCACCACTTCGGCCTGAGCGAGAGGGGAGTGAGAGAAGCGGAAAAGAAGAGACTGAAGAAAAGAAAATGATTACCGGCGGCATCTAATTTTGGTTACGAGGCCGGATACCGGCTGGGTTGAGAGGATCCAAAGTTTTCAGTTCCTCAATTTGTATTGGAACTTGTTTTTCATAAAGCATAATCTTCAAAAAATCAGGTAGTTAAGCGCAAAAAACAGCGAGATCAAGAAAGTGTCTCGCTGTTTATTTTTTTTGATTATTTGTTATAATTATTGGCGCGGATAAGAAATTTTCGCCAAAAAAATATTAAAGTATATAAATATTTAACTTTATGAAATCAAAAATTATTATTATAGCGGTAATTGCCGCGATAGGGGCGGGGATATGGTATGCAAAGGCAAAAAACTCGCCGGTAGGGGTAGGGGAAATTAGCAGCTTTGACGAATGCGTGGCAGCCGGGAATCCGGTAATGGAAAGCTATCCGGCTCAATGCCGAACCAAGGATGGCCGATTATTTGTCCAAGAGACAGAGCAGCCGGTCATTCCGGAAGCGGTTAAAATTGTTAAAACATATGCCGCTCAACAAGCCAAAGTGAATGAGGACGAAGTGGTAATAATTTCTTTTAGCGAGAAAGAATGGTCTAATGCCTGCTTAGGCATAACATCGCCGGGAGAAATGTGCGCGGAAGTGATTACACCGGGATATGAAGTTGCCCTTCTTATCAACGGAGAAGAATCCACTTACAGAACCAGCAACTCAGGAACCTTGATAAAGAGCTTATAGGTTATGGTCTGCGACGAAGCTATGTGCTATAAGTCATAAGCTATGCGCTATTCGCCATTTTCGTCTTCTTCATCCTCCTCATCCAGGGTTACTTTCTTTTTCATATTCAATCTGACCTCCTTTTTTTTCTTCGCCAGAGCCAGAATTTTCTCTCTCAACTCGTCGGAGAGGCGGGGGAGCAGCTTTTCTAGTTTCTTTTCGTCCGGCTCAAGAATATCCTGCCATTTCCCAATAGGCTCAAGAATCTCTTTTATCTTATCCAGATCGAAATTATTTTTGTCTTTCATCGTCCTTGTCAGATAACCTTCGTCGCCGAAAACTCTTTCCACTTTTTGCTCGTCCATGAAAGCGAAGATAAATGTCTTTAGCTGATTCAAGCGGCCTGTATTCTTGGAATTTTGATCCTTGAGGCGGAAATATTCTCCGACGTATTGATTGAGCTCTTCCTGGTTTTTGATCTTCTCCGCTTCATACTGCCGTTTGTACATATGCCGCCACATCGGACACATTTGTTTGTATTCGCACCAATCGCACAAACCCGATGGGGAAGGAGGGAAGTCGTCATTTTTTGTTCTTGTCTCGATCTCCCTTATCGTTTCCAAAACGCTTTGCCGGACCTCGTCCAACTGCCTGCCCGTCCTTTGGCTGGAAATTTTCTCGCCGTGCTTGAGGAAATAGAGAGTGAGCTTAATGGCGTTCCCTTCAAAGTGCGGCCATTTCTTCACCAAGCCAAGCTGATATATGGAAAGCTGGAGATCATCATCGATATCTTTCTGGCTGGCCATCCTGCGTTTGGTCTTATAATCAATGATTTCGATGGATCCGTCGGCATTCTTATCCACCCGGTCGATCGATCCGGAAATAATATGTTTTTCTCCCGTCTTTGGATCGATTGCCTCGAATTCAAATCGCGACTCAAGATCCACCACGTTGAAGTTCCATGGGGCATTGGTTTTATAGAATTTTTCCAGCAACGCGATGCCTTCTTTATAATAAACATCTTCCGCGGCCATCCCCGTCATCTCTTTGGAGGAGGGAGCGATTTTCTTTTGCTCCCAGGTCGTCCTGAAGTGGTCTACGACCTCGTCCAGAGTGGGAAAGAGCGGCCCCTTTTGAAACATGAATTTAAGGGAGGCGTGAACGGCCGAGCCGAAGAGGCTGTCGATATTCTTAGGCGTTTTGATCCTGTCTATGTTCTGATACTTATACTTCAACGGGCAACTGCGGAAAGATTCGATATTTGAGTAGGAAGTTCTCATGGCTTGACCGTCTTTTTTTAAAGTTGAAATTTTTCGCCAAACTGTTAAAATTATGACGGTTTAAAGCTCGTATCGAAATTTGTAGCTCTTTGAAGAAAGGCTGGTGATAGAATGATCTGACTAGATTCAATATATTTTTTTATTTTATTTTTTGATTTTCAATTTTGAGGAAAGAAAAATGAAAAAAAGAGGAATGTTGAATCACGGAAGGAGCAAAAACCACGCTCAAAAATTAATTCGTAAATATATGAGTAAAAAATAACTGCGTGGTTGTAGGGGAAAAGGCTTCCGATAATTATCGGAAGCCTTTATTTAAACACACCACGTCGCACAATCATTATTTTGCGACATAATATATTCAACATCTAAGTCTTCCGCTTGGTTTTAATTATCATCCCATCCGCCACATGATACTTTCAAAGAGTTTTCAACGAGCCTGGCTCAATTATACGCATCCCCGCCCTACTAGTCAAAATTACCCCTTTGCCGCGAAAATATTTTTTAGAAAAATAAAAGCGTCCACCACCAGCCCCCATATATACGCCAAGTTCTCTTTAAAGAGACTGCTTTTGAAAACAGATTCGATTCTTATATTGAACGAGCTCAATATAAACAACGCTATTATTATGATGACTATGATCTTTATGAATCCTCGGTTCGGGTTTTGTTTCATGTTCATATTGTTCATTATACTATAAATAATCCATAGGATTAAGATAGGCGTTCTTTTTTGTTCTCAGCGGCAACCTCATGGTAGTGCCGCAAACCTTGCTCTTGTAGTTGCCTACCTCTATACCCTCGGTGGCAAAAACGCCAAAATGCAAGTGCGGCCCCGTGGCATATCCCGTATCGCCGGCGTAACCGACAAGCTGGCCAGTTTGCATTTGCTGGCCTTCGTTGACTTTTACAATGGACAGGTGCGCGTACAAAGTAGAAAGATTGTTCGCGTGTTTCACTAAAACCCATTTGCCGTAAGAGACTCCCGCGCAGGCCAAATCCGTATCTCCGACACCGGTAACCACACCCTCCTTGGCAGCCTTTATGGGCGTTCCTATGGCGGCCCGAAAGTCCACGCCATTATGTCCGCTGCCGTTATAAAGTCCGGCATGGGCCAAAGCAAATTCCGTATAGCCGAAATATTGAGTTATATAAACTTTATCGAGCGGCCACTTTAAAACTCCCGAACCAGCCTTCGGCAAAGCGTTTTTGTCTATCTCCAGCCTTATCTGATCCTCAAGTTCTCTTATTTCTTCCTCGAAAGCTTTTTGCTTGGCCACCCTATCGGCCAAAAGCTGCTTGTAGAGGGACTCCTTGTTTTTCGTGTCTTTAAGCAGCTTGTTTGTCGTTTCTTTATTTATATCCACCAGTCTTTTCTGATCCGAATATTTGACGGCCAACTGCTCCATATTCTTTTTGTAAGCTTCTTTTTCCTTTTTCTTTCCTTCCATATCAAGCTTGGCGGCTTTAAGGTCGGCAAGATTGCTATTGATCTCCCCCTGGAATCTCTCCATCTTCTCTATATTGGAAAAAAATCCCGATATCTGTTTCTCGGCCAAAAGCACTTCTATCATATTGACCGATTCTGCCTCATTGAGATTCCGCATAAACTCCTCCAGCGAGGCTTTTTTGTCCGAGATACTTTCCGATTTTTCCCCGATCTGGAGATTCAGTTTTTCTATGTTTAGTTCGGCGGCTTTTATTTGGCTTTGAGTTAGCTTGATGTCAGCGGCCAATTTCTTGCCGGTCGCTTCGAGGTTCTTTATTTTATTTCCCAGCGTGGAAGCTTCTTTCGAGGTCGCCTCGATCTCTTTTTGGTATTCCTCGATCTCTTTTTGGATTTGCTGAATCTGAGAGTTCCTTTCGGTTATTTTTTGTTTGAGTTTGTCGGCCTTGGAAGCAAAAGTGAGATTGGCAAAAAGCGAATAGCATATGGCTAATAGCGAGACATGGAAGAAAAAAATTTTAAATTTTGGCGATAGCATGTTCCAATCTCTGGATGGTTTTTTGCTTTCCAAGAATGGATGATACGGTAAACGGATCCGGCGATTTGTCTCTTCCGGTCAAAGACAACCTGAACGGCCACAGAACTTCTCCCCTGCCTTCTTTCTCGACATAATCCCAAACCGCCTGCTTTATTTGCTCGGGACTCAATTCCCCTTCCGGCAAAACTTTTAACATATTGACAATCGCCTGAAGATGTTGTTTAGTCTTATCCAGCGAAGAACCCTTCCAGGAGAGCTTTTCTTTATTATATTCAGGCTCTTCAAAAAAATAATCGATGCCGTCTTTAATGTCGGAAAGTTTCGATATTCTGTCTTTTTCAACCGATACTATCTTCTTCCAATATTCGGAACTCTCTTTAGCCTTGCTTTGCCAACTTTCCGGCATATAAGTTAAAAGATCTTCGGCCAGCTTTCCCGTATCCATTTTCCTTATATACTGCCCATTATACCAGTTAAGCCTTTCGATATTAAAGATTCCCCCGCCCTTCTGGATCTTCTCCAAAGAAAATTCCTTTACCAGGTCTTCTTTTGAAAAGATCTCCCTTTCGCCTCCCGGGTTCCATCCTATAAAAGCGATGAAATTTAAAATCGCTTCCGGCAAATAACCTTGCGCCCTATACTCATTCACGGACAAAGCCCCGTGTCGCTTCGAGAGCTTGGATCTATCGGTTCCAAGGATCAGAGGAAGGTGGGCGTAATTCGGAGTATTAAAACCAAGCGCTTCTTGCAAAAGAATATGCCTCGGCGTGTTAGGAATATGATCCTCCCCTCTTATTATGTGGGTAACGCCCATCTCAAAATCATCGACAACGACGGTAAAATGGAAAAGCGCTTCATCAAGATTCTTAGCAATAACGAAATCGCCGACATCGTCCGTTTGCATGGCGATCTCCCCCCGGATGATATCGTTGAAAATAACTTTTTTATTCGGATTTTTAAGCCTGATTGCTTTATCGTCAAGATAAGCCTTGCCTTCGTCCAAAAGTTTTTGCAGATATTTTTTGTAAATTTCCGTCCTTTCGCTTTGTCTGTAAAATTCGTCCGACTCCAAACCTAGCCACTTGAGTCCCCCCTTTATATCTTCCTCAAATTCCATTTTTGAGCGGGCTTTATCGGTGTCTTCTATTCTTAGAATGAACTTGCCTTCATTCTGTCTGGCATAAAGATAATTGAAAAGCGCCGTCCTCACGGAGCCTATGTGAAACAAGCCTGTCGGAGACGGAGCAAAACGAGTAACCACTTTATGTTTAGCCGTATCAGCCATGACATTGCTGATTTTAGCACAGAATTGGGGATTTCAAAATAAAAAAGGAACTCAAATAATAAATGTTACCACTTGATTGCGATCGCAATTGAATGGTCACATTTTTCACTTTGGAGACAAAAAAGACCCCTGTCTCGAACAGCGAGACAGGGGCATATGGTATAACAAACAGAAAGGAAAAAGGGTTAAGCTTCAAGCCGTGGCATGCACGCACACGCCTTTAATCTCGGCTTCTCCTTCTTTCTCTGCCTTAATGGCCGCTTGCGCCGCCGCCAGCCTTGCGATTGGCACCCGGAACGGCGAACAACTCACTGAATCCAGGCCGGTTTTATGGCAAAAAATAATGGATTCCGGATCGCCGCCGTGTTCGCCGCAAATTCCCACTTTGAGGTTTGGTCGTTTCTCTTTGCCTCTCGATGTGGCAAACTGGACGAGTTTACCCACCCGCTTATCCAGAGTGCGGAAAGGGTCTTTTTCAAAAATCCCCTTTTCCAAATATTCCGGTATAAATGAGCCGGCATCGTCGCGGCTTATGCCAAGTGTCATCTGGGTAAGATCGTTAGTGCCGTACGAGAAAAATTCAGCTTCCTCAGCCAATTCATCCGCTATCAAAGCCGCTCCGGGGAGCTCGATCATTGTCCCCACCATGTAATTAAAGGTGACTTTTTCTATGCCCATTATTTCTTTCGCGGTCTGATGAATCATTTTTGAGAAAACCGCGAATTCTTGTTCCGTGCTGATAATGGGCAACATTATTCTGGGCAGCGCTTCTACTTCTTTTTTTGCCACATTGCAAGCGGCTTCAATGATAGCATCCATCTGCATCTTGTATATTTCCGGATAGGTGATACCCAGACGGCAACCGCGATGACCCAACATAGGATTTAATTCATGAAGCGCGGCTACTCCTTCCCGTACTTCTTTCAAGCTAACCTTCAGTTGTTTCGCCATCTCATTTTGGTTATGCTCTTCCTGCGGCAAAAATTCATGAAGCGGCGGATCAAGAAGGCGTATCGTAACAGGAAGTCCGTCCATCGCAGTAAATATTTGCTCAAAGTCGTGCCGCTGCATTGGCAATAGTTGCTCCAAGGCATGCAGGTATAAATCCAAAGGTTTCCTTAGCTCCTTTTTTACCAAGGTCAGTTCCCTTTTCAATGCCTCGCTATTGCCATTATTTTTTGCGCCATTTGCCAATTCTTTTTCAAGGCTGAAGACCTTAGTTTTAAGATTCCTAACCGTCGGCGCCGTAAGAATCATCTGTCGCACCCAGCCAATCCTGTCTCCGCCAAAAAACATGTGTTCCGTTCTGCAAAGTCCTATGCCTTCGGCGCCCAGTTCACGAGCTCTTTTTGCGTCTTCCGGAGTGTCAGCGTTCGCCAGAACTTTAAGCTCCCGGAATTCATCAGCCCATTCCATCAAGGTCGCAAAGTCTCCACTGAGTTTCGGTTCAATGGTAGAAACTTGACCCAGCATCACTTCTCCGCTACCCCCGTCCAAGGAGATATAATCTCCTCTTTTTACCATTCTGCCATTTACCCTGAAGATTTGGTTTTCATAATCTACGGTTAATGAACCGCATCCGGCCACGCAACACTTGCCCATCCCCCTGGCTACTACGGCTGCATGGGATGTCATGCCGCCACGGGTTGTAAGTATACCCTCTGAGACATGCATCCCACCGATATCCTCTGGCGATGTTTCTTTCCTCACCAAGATAACCCTTTCATTTTTCACCGCCATTTTTTCCGCCTCTTCAGCGCTGAAAACAACTCTGCCAACGGCAGCTCCAGGTGAAGCCGGAAGACCTCTTGCAATTACTTCTTTTTTAGCTTTCGGATCAAACATTGGGTGTAGCAATTGATCTATCTGGTTTGCGTCAATTCGCATAATAGCGGTTTTCTTGTCTATCATTCCTTCCTTCACCAGGTCAACGGCAATTTTTACCGCCGCCTGCGCCGTCCGCTTTCCGTTTCGAGTCTGCAAAATGAACAGCTTGTCTTCCTGGATCGTGAACTCTATATCCTGGACATCCTTAAAATGATTTTCCAGGATATTTTTGTACTCAAGGAGCTGCTCATAAACCTTTGGCATCTCTTTCTTGAGATTGCCGATCGGTTCAGGTGTACGGATACCGGCAACAACATCCTCGCCTTGAGCATTGATAAGGAACTCCCCATAAAACCGGTTTTCGCCAGTTGACGGATTCCTCGTAAAACATACTCCTGTGGCCGAACGTTTTCCCATATTTCCAAAGACCATCGCCTGAATATTAACCGCCGTCCCAAGAAGTCCCTTAATGTCATAAAGCTGTCGGTATTTAATAGCTCGCGGGTTATTCCAAGATTTGAAGACTGCCTCGATGGCCATCTCAAGCTGGGTCCGAGGGCTGTAAGGAAACAGATGTCCGGCTTTGGAAGCATAAATTTCCTTAAATTCCTTGACGATCTTTTTCAGATGATTGACTTTGAGCTCCGCGTCACTGACAACCTTGGCCATTTTCTTATACTCATCCAGAACTTCTTCAAAATAATGGCGGTCAATACCCATGACAACATCGCCAAACATGGCGATAAACCTTCGGTATGCGTCCCACACGAATCGTTCATTGCCAGTTTTTTTGATCAGTCCGTCCACCGTCTCCGGATTCAATCCTAGATTTAAAACGGTATCCATCATGCCCGGCATCGAAGCCGCCGCGCCGCTGCGCACGGAAACGAGCAATGGATTGTCTCCACCGCCTAATTTCGCGCCCATCAGTTTTTCCAAACTGGAAAGATTCTGTTCCATTTCTTTGGCAAGACCTTCGGGATACTGCTGATCATTCTTGTAATATGCGCCACAAACTTCAGTGGTAATTGTAAATCCTGGAGGAACCGGTATGCCGAGATTGGTCATCTCGGAAAGATTCGCTCCCTTGCCGCCAAGCAGATGCTTCATGGTCGCGTTACCATCTGCCTTTCCATTTCCGAAAAAATAAACCAACTTTTCCAACTCTTTTCTCCTTCTAAATTGTCCAAAAAGATAATTCTTATCACGATTCACAATCTTTTTCTGTTTTTTTCTCCTTTCTTGTTTGTCTTATTATTCTTTTTTCAAAGACCTTAAAACCCGCTTTTTGGGGCGGGGTGTAAAACAAATATCCAGTGGAATAAAAGCATTTTTTGGGCTTTTATGCAAGAGCAAAGCATTAAAAGAAAAACGCGGCAGATAATTTGCCGCGTTTGTCGCTTTACTCGCTAAGTTTTTCCCAAGAGCCGATCGCGTTCAGGCAATCGCGCACAGCTTTTTTAAACCTCTCCTCCTGCTCGTTATTTCCGATTTCCGGAAGCGGACAATTCACAAAGGCAATATTTTTCGCGCCAAAAAGTTGGTGATTTTCCAGAAAATCGAAAAAGCCTCCCTTCTCGATCCCGTAAACAATAGTTGGAAAATTGGCCTTCATCATCAGCAACTCCCCTCCCGTTTTATCAACGGAGATGCTCGAGAGATTTATAAAAAGAATTTTTTTAATTCTCATTGATCTTATCAGATCAAACAGGCGAATCCTTTTCTCTTCGTTTTCTTCGAAAACATAGACCTTCTTGGATCTGCCCGAGTTTTTATTCTTTTTCGCTTTTAGCGGCAAGGCGCAATCTTCTGCCGTTAAATAAGAAATCGCTTTATCCGCCCTTAAAGTCATATTTTCAGTCATAAGAAAAAATTTTTCCTCCTCAAGCCGACGAAGCCTTCCGTGCATGACCACAGTCATGCCTCCCAATATTATTATTATTAAAAGTTCCAGGTTCACACCCTATCTCCTTTGCAGATTAGAGGTTTAGCAATTTATTTAAAAGAACCGATTAAAAAGATTAAATCATAAAAAGAATGGAATAACAAATTTGACAAACCATAAATAAATCTTTAACATTTCTAAAATAGCTTTTTGAAATAATTCCTTTAACTTTAAATTGGAGGGAGTGAAATATGGAAGAAAAAGATGAGGATGCGCTCAGGGAGGCATACAGAAAAGTCTTAAATTCTCTCTTTAGTCCGTTAAGGATACAAAATCTTACGGAGTTTTTAGTTATCCTTACTAACCGGAGCATCCCTTCGGATGTCGTTTTCGAGGTGATAATCGTGAATTCTTTTTTGGCTGTGGAGTTCGCGGTCAAGAAAGAAGATGCTGAACTCCTTAGAGTGATCGACCTGCTTATCGGCACGATTCAGAATGGGAAAGACAACTTGAGTAAAATTTTCTTTTCCGCTATGGAGAAGGCCAAATTCGCGTGTAAAAACGGAGGGTCGATTGAAAAAATCTTTAAAGGCCACGAATTCAACGATCTTTTTGCAAGTTTCAGCGAAAAAATAGCCCCGCGAGACGAGTGGGGAAAATTTTATTTAGGGAAATACTGGAATTGATTCCCGACAAAACCACCGGCCTGAACCGGTGGTTTTTTTTATTAGGTATTTTTGTTTTCAACCGACCTTTTTATCTGCTCGATATCCGATCCGATCTTATCCATTTTTTCTTTCACCTCGTTTATGATGTTCAACTCCTTATCCAATTCTTCTTTCGTTTTCTCTTCAAGCTTCTTTTCTTTTTTGAGGCCGGACAGAATGATTCTGTCCCCGATAAAAAAGGAGACAAACAAGCCCGAACCAAGCAGAACGATAAGACTGATGCCTATGGAAATAAAACCGTCCATAAAAACTTTGCGATCAAAAGAAACGCCGTCAAACGGGGACAAAGTGTCCGCCACCATCCAAACCCCCCGCCAAAGCAAAACAAGACCCACCGCCCCGATTGTGGCGTAAACCAAGGGATGTTTGCTTAAGCGAGACCTGGTCTTGTCTTCCGTCCTGTCGAAAAATTTGAATATCTTCTTAAAAAATTTATACATGTCTTTTGGTTATTTATGTTCTATGGCGAGTCTTATGATTTCCCTGGCGATCTTTTCCGCCGCGTCGGGTTTGGCGAACAGCTTGGCTGCTTCGGACATTGCCTTCATTTCCTCCTTGGAAGAGAATATCCTGTCAATTTCCGATTTTAATATGTGGGGCTTAAGATTATTCTCCTCGATGACGACGGCGGCCCCGCTCTTGGCGTAAGAATAAGCATTCTCTCTCTGATGATCCTGAGCGGACTCGAAGATTGGTATGATAATGCTTGGCAAACCGGAAGCCGCTATCTCAAAAATGGCGGAACCGCCCGCTCTTGAAACGACCATTTCGGCGGCGCCGTAAGCAATCCTCATCTCGTCGAATCGCAAAAATGGAAAGGCTTTGTATCTCTGCTTGAATTTTGAATCCGCCAAAATTATCTCCGCCCTGCCGCGGCACTCTTCATAATTTTTCTCTCCCGTCTGATGGATGACCTGATAGTCCTGAATGAGCTCGGCGATCCCGTCGAGAAGATTGTCGTTGATGATCCTTGCTCCCTGCGATCCCCCGAATACAAAGATCGTCGGAACATCGGTCTCCAATTTGAAAAATTCCTTCGCTCCCAAAGTATCCCTGATGAAAAATTCTTTTCGGGCCGGATTTCCGGTTACGGCCGTTTTTTCCTTCGGAAAGGATTCAGCCGCGGAAGGAAAAGACACCGCGATTCTTCTCGCAAATTTGCCCGCCCACAGATTGGCTTTTCCGGGGATGGCGTCGGATTCGTGTATCATTACGGGAATTCCCAATATCTTCGCAGCAAAGAGAGCCGGGAAGCTGTCGTACCCCCCTTTGCTGAAGACGACATCGGGAAAATCAAAATACATTCCCGTGACCGACTTCAACAAGCCCGGCCCGAGCTTGAACAAATCGACAATGTTCAAAAGAGAAAAATATCTTCGCATTTTCCCGGAGTAAACTTTTTTGAATTTTATGCCATTTTGCAGGAGAAGATTGCGGTCGTAAGGTTTTTCCGCCATATATGTCAACTCCAACTTGGCGATCTTTTCCTGGTCGGCCACGGAATTGATGGCTCTGGCAACCGCTATAAGCGGATAAAAGTGCCCTCCCGTACCCCCTCCTGTCAATAAAATTTTCATCGCTTTTTGTTTTATCTACAACAATCACATTCTAGCGTATTTTGAGATATTTAGCAGCACCCCGGAGGCCGCCAAAGCCGCCACCAAAGAAGAACCTCCTTTGCTCACGAAAACAAGCGGCACTCCCGTGAGGGGGAAAATTCCTATCATGGCCGATATGTTAATGAAGGACTGGATGACGATAAGCAGGACTATCCCCGCTCCCAAGAGCTTGCCGAAGTCGTCAGGCGACCTTATCGCTATCGCGAAACCTCGGTACAGAAAAAACACAAGCAAACCGATCAAGCCAACACTGCCAAAAAAGCCGAACTCCTCGGAAAAAACCGCGAAAATCGAATCACTAACCGGCTCCGGCAGATAACTGAATTTTTGCATGCTCATCCCGAACCCTTTGCCGGTTATGCCTCCGGAGCCGATCGCTATAAGAGATTGCCGGAGCTGATATCCCGCCCCCTGCGGATCATGGGAAGGATTAAGAAAAACGGTAACGCGGCTCATTCTGTAAGGCTCGAAATATACCAGCGCCGCGAAAGCTAACGCCATGACACCCAAGATAAGCAGGAAGTGCTTCATCTTCCCCTTCCCGAGGAAGAACAAAGCGACCGAGGTTGAGATCATCACGCCAAGCGTTCCCAGATCTCTTTGCAAAACGAGCAGAAAACCGGCCAATGCCAAAACTCCGGCGAAAGGCAGAAATCCGGACTTAAAGTCCGTTATCTTTCTGCGCTTCGAAGAGATCCAAGCGGCGGAGTAAATCACCAAGGCCAGCTTCAAAAACTCCGAAGGCTGAAAAAAGAGGGGGCCGACGCTGATCCAGCGGCTGGCCCCTCCATGGGTAAAACCGATCCCGGGAATAAAAACAAGAGAGGTAAGCCCGAGCGTGAAAAGCAAAAAAGGCGCCGACCATTTGGCTAGATGGCGATATTCTATTTTTCCGGCAAATATGAACAGGGCCAAACAGCCGAACGCGCCAAAAAGTATCTGCTGAAACACTACGCCGACGAAATCCGAACCTCCGCTGGCGGAACGCGCCAAAAGCCCCATCGAAGCGGAAGCCAGGATAAAAAAACCGATGAGCAGCAAACCGATTGTGGTAAAAAACAGAACCCTGTCCGCCTTCAAGACTCTTCTCATCTGTTTCTTAATACCTTGCCCGGCATAATGCCGGCAAGTTTGCCGAATGAAACGACACTCTTGCCGTTAATGATCACATGTTCTATTCCGGCGGCTTGGAGGAAAGGGTTTTCATATGTCGCCAAATCCTTTATTTTCTCAGGATCGAAAATAACTATATCCGCTTTGGCATTTTTACCTATAACGCCCCTGTCTTTTATTCCTATGATCTGAGCCGGCAGGCCTGTCATTTTATGTATGGCTTTTTCCATGGGCAATAAATTCTTCTCTCTGGAAAATTCCGATATCACCCGGGGGAAAGCCCCGGCGGAGCGAGGGTGCGGCAAGTCATGCGCGGATCTAACCATGCTTTGACCCACTCCGTCGGAAGAAACCGCCGAGTAATCATCAGCGGCTATCGCCCGGATGTTCTCTTCCGAGATAACCTCGTTGAAGATCGAAACGCGCAGATCATTCATTTCGAGAAGATTTAGGATAACTTCTTCGGTGTCCATGCCCGCCTCCAGACTTAGCTCTTTTATCGTTTTGCCCAACTTGCTGAAACCGGCTTTGGCCGAGGCTACGACTATGCGGTCGTAATGCAAAGTCATCTTCTTCAAAAAGTCCTTTAGATCCTGCCTTCTTTTATCTTGCCCCGAAGACAAGATCCGCGTCGCTTCTTCCGGAGAATATTTTCTAAACCATTGGGGCAAAAGAGCGAATAAACTTGATCCGGTCTTGGTATAAGGAAAAAAATCATAAGTTATGCTGATTCCCTCGCTTCTTGCCGTCTGCATCATCCGCAATGCCCCGGCAAAAGATTCCCAGGAGCCTCGACCCAAGGCTTTAAAATGAGAAATATGCATTTTCGTTTTTGACTCTCGCGCTGCCGATATCATCTTGGATATTGCCGGAAGCAAGTTTTGTCCTTCGTCTTCCAGGTGATGTTTTACCGGCAAATGATAAGGAGCAAGAATGTTGAAAATCTCAACCAATTCTTCATGTTCAAAAAAACCGAGGTCCGACAGGCCAAAGTTGGTAGTCATTCCAAACGCTCCGCCTTCCAGCGAAGATTTAAGGAGCATTTTAATTTTCGCGATCCTCTGTTTGTCCGCGATAATGGATCGGCGAATCGTGTTGAGGCCCACAAATGTCCCGAAATTGAGGCCCAGTTTATGATTTTCCATTTCGGCGAGAAATTCTTTCATTGTCTGCCAGTTGATATTGATTTTGGATGAGTCCACCCATCTCTCGATCTCTTTAGCCGAAGATTCCCCCAAAAAAGGCGCCAGGGACGAACCGCAATTGCCGCCGATTATTGTGGTTATTCCCTGACTTATGAGGCTTTCTTGTCCGGGATTGTTGAAAATAGTCCAATGTGTATCGGAGTGGCTCGTGATGTCTATAAACCCGGGCGCAACGCACTTGCCTGCCGCGTCGATGATGTTTTGCGCGGCCTCAGCGCTCAGGTCGCCGGCCTTTTTGATCTCATCGTCGGCGATACCCAGATCAGTCTTTACCGGCTTGTTCCCTTTGCCGTCATATACCAATCCGTTTTTAATTATGAGAGAAAAGTTTGACATTGATTTTGTATACCTGTGGAAAATTTTGAAGTCCTAGCTGGTTGCCTTCAACCCGCAAAGTGAGCAAAGTTTTCACAGGTAGGATGTTATGAGTTGTGCAAAATTTTGCCGACCTGCCAGGTTCGAAACCTAACCTGGCAGGACTTCAAAATTTTCCATAGCTCCGCCCTTCTATTTTACTGTATCGGCAGTCTGCCGGAAAGGGCTACTACCATTCCTATCATCGCCAACACGACGCTGATAACCCAAAATCGCATCACCACTTTGGTAGCCGGCCAGCCTAAAGCCTGGAAATGATGATGAATGGGCGCGGCTCTGAAAATTTTCCTGCCTAAGTATTTTTTGGAAAATATTTGCAATACGGATGAACCGGATGCGGCAAAAAGCGGAAAAGCAATAATCGGCAGAACAGCGACGGTGTCCGTCAGGAAAGCGACTATGGCCAAAGCCGTTGTCAGCCCAAGGATGCCCGTCTCGCCCATATAAAATCTTGCCGGAGGAATATTGAACCACAGAAAGGCAAGAATGCCTCCCATTATTATTCCGCAAAAAGCGGCAAGATCCAATTGATCCTGGAAATAGGCAATCCCGCCATAAGCCGCAAAGATTGCCGCGAATATTCCGCCGGAAAGCCCGTCCAAACCATCGATAACCCCTCCCGTAAAAATCGCGATCATTACGAAGACAAAGAAAGGGATGAAAAATATCCCCAAAAAAAGTTCTCCGCCAAAAGGGATGATGATGCTGTTCATTTCCAATTTGTAGTAAAACCACAATGCCGCCGTCAAACCCATGATCGTCACAAGCCCCATTCTCTTGGCAAAGCTGATTCCCCCTCCCGCGTATTTGCCTTTGCTGAAAACAACGAAAAAGTCATCAGCCAAACCTATCAATGAACCGGCAATTAAACCGAAAAAAGGAATCCAAGTTTGATTCCTGCTTAGAAAATTCAATTTTTGACTTAAGTCGGAAGGAAAAATTTTGGAGAACCCGAACATTAAGGCAGTTACCACTAAAGCGCTTACCCAAATCAGGATGCCGCCCATTCTCGGCGTGCCAACATCCTTGTCTTTGTAAAGCTCCCGGGTGATGGGCGCTTCCCTGCCGGAAAAATCTTTGCTCCTTACTGCCGGTTTCCAAAGCTTATATTTGTAAAGATATCTCGTCAGCAGCGGTGTCAAGACCGCCGCGATGAAAAAGGCGAAAGCGGACAGGCCGAAAATTTTAATGATGTTGAGAGACATGTATGATTATATAATACCAAACTTTGCGGAAAACCAAATGATTTACAAAAATCAAAAATCATGGTAGTATGCACAAGTTGAATTTAATTTAGTTTCTTAACAATTTTAAAAGGAGCAAGGTTATGAGACCGATATGCTACGACTTCCAAGAAAACCGCGAAAGAATAGAAAAGATGATCTTCGAAGTGTTGATTCATTTTAAAGAACAATTCAGGCATGTAATAATCGTGAACATGGCCTGCCTCGCGAAATTCAGGGAAAGAATCTTGGACGATTTTGCCACCCTCGGATTCAAAAACGGAAACAATTTATTTTTGTTCTATGGCAAATTATACCGGGATTACAACGGAGATGACCATAAAAGATTTTTAGAAGAAAATGGTCTGTATCGCACTCGTTCGATTTGGACGAGTAGCCCGCAGGCCATACGAAAAGCGCTCGAAGAAGCTCATTTGATTTAGAAAATCCGATGAGCCGTTATCCAAAAGGACGGATCAATTCCGTCCTTTTATTTTTCCCAATGACACCTGTTTGGCGCTATCGCCTCGAATAGATGTCATTTATTTTCTTCACGGTTTTTGTTCAAAAATTCTTTCAGTTTGGCGGAAGCGGCGGCAAAATCCGGTAATTCTTCGATGGAAGTAATGCCTAAAAATTTAAGCAACTCAAAAGAAGGTTTGTATACGAAAGTTTTATCTTCAGCTCTTTTTTCTTCCCGTTCGATCAATCCCCTGATCAGCAGATTCCGCAAAATGAAAGATGAGTTCACTCCTCTTATGTAATCAATCTCCGCCCGACTGACCGGCCCTTTATAGAGAATAACGGAAAGAGTTTCTAAGGAAGCCTTACTCAGTTCTCCGTCCAATTCCGATTTGACAATTTCTTTCACAATCTCAGAAAGTTCCGGCGCCGTGCCTAATGAGACCATATCGCCATTTCGCGTTAGTCTTACTCCTCTATTTTTTAATTCATTTTCCAATTCGCCCAAAGCCGAAGAAACATCCTCTTCCTGGCAGCCTAAAATTTCCGCCAGATACTTAATCCCCGCCGGCTCCCCTTTCACGAAAAGTATCGCTTCGATTTTTTGAGAAAGATTCATTTGGATAGCCTGTGGAAAACTTTGATCTCCTGGCTGGTTGCCTGCCTGCCGGCAGGCAGGTCTTCAACCTGCAAGGTGAGCAAAGTTTTTCACAGGACGCTTGATAGTTATGGAAAATTTTGCCGACCCGCCAGGTTTGAAACCCAACCTGGCGGGACTTCAAAATTTCCCACAACCATTCCCTACACAGAAAAATTCTTCAGCAGTTCTTCGACAGGATCGACATCTGAGGCGCCGTTGGGATCTTTTTCCGGCGCGGCAACCACCGCTTCACTCAAACTTAAAGCCCCGTTTGGAATAATCCCGTCAATGCTTTTGACTTGCGATTCCAACGCCGGAACTGATCCTTCTTCTGAATTAAAAGTGGTCATTCTGCCCAAAAAGGCGTTCAGCTCTTCGTTGGAAAAGAAATCGATCGAGATCGTGCCTCGCCCGCCGGTCATTTCTATCTGCACCTTTGTCCCGAGGGTATCGGACAATTTTTTCTCCATGTCTTTCAATTCGATGTTTACTCCTTGGGCCATCAATCTGCCGTTTATAAAGTTCTTGCTCATTCTCTCCGCTTGTCTTACCGTCATTCTTTTGGCCACTATGTCGCGATAAACGGTCATCATTTCCTCCATTTTTCCGTCAAGCGACAATATCACCCGGCAATGCCCTTCACTGACTTCTCCTCTCATCAAAGAATTTTGCACTTCCTCCGGCAATCCCAAGAGCCTGATGCTGTTTGTCACATACTCTCGGCTTTTGCCTACTCTTGCCGCCACTTCGTGATGCTTAAGTTTGAAGTTCTCAATAAGCTTTTTGAAAGCCTTGGCCCGTTCGATGGCATTGAGATCTTCTCTCTGCAGGTTTTCTATGATGGCCAACTCAAGCTTGACCCTGTCGTCATTTTCCTTCCGGATAACGACGGGAACCTGGCTCAAGCCGGCCAGTTTTGAAGCCCGCAACCTTCTTTCGCCCGCGATAAGCTCGTACTCAACCGTTATCCCCTTGTCGCTTTCCGTTTCCCTTCTTGTCACCACCAAGGGCTGCAAAACGCCGTATTGCCTTATGGATTCCGACAGGTCTCTCAGCTTTTCCGGATCGAATTCCGTTCTCGGCTGCTGGGAGTTAGGTTTTATTTTCTCGACCTCAATGAGAAAAATGCTTCCTTGTGTCAATAATTTTTCTTCTTCGGGCAACATTGCAAAAAATAAAAATAGATATTAGCGAATAATTGCTTTTATTATATATTCGGGCGCTTATTGACGCAAGCGCCATAAAAGTATTATCATGATAAAGTAATGCCGGTGTGGCGAAATGGCAGACCTGCCTGCCGGCAGGCAGGCGCACAGGACTCAAAATCATGTACTATGTGTATGCGATAAAAAGTCTGAATAGAAATTATTTGTATGTTGGTTTAACCAACAATCCCGAACGCAGAATAAACCAACATAATGAAGGCAGAGAAAGAACAACAAGAACATATGCCCCATTCAGAACATTGATTGTAGAAAATTTTTCAACCAGGGTTGATGCCCGAAATAGGGAAAAATATTTGAAATCAGGTATCGGAAAAGAATATTTAAAAAGTTTAATATAACTTCAAGCCGGTGTGGCGAAATGGCAGACGCACACGACTCAAAATCGTGTGGGAGAAATCCCGTGTCGGTTCAAGTCCGACCACCGGCAAATTATAATTATGCAAAACAAATTAGACGAACTTAAAGGCAAAATTTTAAAACTGGACGAGATGATAAATTATCAGGATGGCGCGGTGGTAAGCCGGGAAATTTTGAAGTTGCCGACAGGCACACTCACTGTCTTCGCTTTTGACGCCGGACAGGGGCTTAGTGAGCATACCGCTCCGTTTGACGCTACAGTTTATATTTTGGACGGCGAAGCGGAAGTCAAGATCTCCGGCAATTCTCATATTGTAAAAAAGGGCGAAATGATAATCATGCCCGCGGGGCAACCTCATTCCCTCAAAGCGGAAAAACGCTTCAAAATGCTGCTGATTATGATAAGGAGCTAAACTTCTTTCAATACTCTACCACCATCTTCATGTGCGACCTATTTTTGCGGTCGCAAAAATAGGTCGCACATTCTTTTTGATGAAGAGCCTTTCCGGCCAGTATTCTCCCATCGTAAGATGAGCCTGAAATGATCTTAGCATTTTTTGATGACGGCGAATAATTTTTTCTTTTCTTCTGCCATAATTTCGG
>QZIU01000006.1 GCA_003599625.1 Candidatus Parcubacteria bacterium | reverse complement strand
TGACAACGCTTGGAATGCCCGATTCGTACGTTGTTGCCTAGATCCTGAACACAAATGCCATAAGTCTGTTTGCGTTCAGGAATTATTCAACAAAGCCGTTCAAGACTATAAATATTGCAGGTGTTCCGCTCAATAATCAGGAATTGCTCAATGCTGTATACTCCGGCCCATTCGTGACTAAGGCTAAAGAGGAATTTAGCAACAGCCAAAATGCAAACATTCAAAAATGGAGCGCGTATGTGTCGGGCAGTGTTAACCGACAGGAATTTTTGGAATGCGCCCTTGATTGGGTAAGCAAGGGTAATGTTGGCGATTATATGAGCAAGCATCGGAAAGACAAAAACATTGATGAGTTGAAAAAATATTTCAACACCGTCATTGATTGGGTATCTAGAGTATTCACTGACGTAGAAAGCGAAATGCGCGGGCTAGAGTGGGGACGACTTTACGAGAAATACCACAAAAAGACATACAATCCAGCCAAAATATCAGCGGGGGTGCACAAGCTGTATGGCGATCCGTACATCAAAAACCGCAGAGGCATTTTTGAATATATTCTCAGCGGATCAGTTGATACAAAATTGTTAGACATCCGAATTTTTGATGAGGCAATCAAGAGATCTGTTTATGCCAAACAAACCAAAGAGGCGGAAACTAAAGAGATATCAAACTGTCCGCATTGTGCCATCGGACATGATACAAATAAGAGTAAGATTTGGAGTTTTGGCGAAATGGAAGCAGACCATGTATCAGCATGGAGCAAAGGCGGTGCTACTTCAGCAAAGAATTGTGAAATGCTGTGCAAGACTCATAATCGGGCAAAAGGTAATCGGTAACATGAAGTGAAAAAATTATGAGAGGACTATTTTTTGCACACCCACATACGCTTCTTGACCAAGTTGGTAAGGTTTTAGAAAAAGTTGGCGCTGAAAAATTCCTTGCAAGCTCGGATGAGGAGGTGAAGAAAGCTCGAGAAGGATTCGCGGCCTATTTTTTCACTCTCACCTTAAAACAATATATACCGAGAGATTGGTGGTTAGTTCAATACGATCAGGTGGTGCGGTCTTGCCCAGACTTTGATTTTATATCTTTTGCTGAAAATCCCGACGATATGAAGATGGAATCCGTCGAGTTAACTGGTATTTATCCTCATTTCAAATCCTTTGACGAAGCCCTAAAAGTTATAGAAAAGAAACAGAAACAATATGGAGACAAATCCGTAAAATTCAGTCTCTTGGTCTTTGTTAATCACGAAAAAAGCGAGGAGTGGATCAGCCAACTTAGAAATCACATCAGTAGTGAAAAACCATTTTTGAGCATTTGGACAATACACTTGAGATTCAAGAAAGGTGGAAATGAAGTCGGGAAAGCAGTTGCTTCAAGGATTGCGCCCTTGCCGGGTCTGAGAGTTGAAGCTGACACCGATGACCCAGAAATACATAAACGGCAACCTCTTCCAACTCATATGGAACAACATCAAGATGGTGAGCGCACTTATGTCACATTCAGGCCAGAGTTCGTTGATAAAATGCGAAAGAAAGTTGGAACGTTAGAAGTTCTCAAGGAAGCCTCTGTCCTGTAATCTTTTTTCACTTCGTGGACAGGGTTTTTGTATTAGGAGAATCAAGATAAAATAATTATGACATTTAACGAATTATTTAAAATCATTTTGACGGGAGATAAAGATCAGAGCCGGGAGGCGGCGCGGAGGGTGCGGAAATTTTTGTACAGCTCGCAAAGCGACGGCAAAAACGAATATAAACAGATAAAAAATATCATCAAGACCGCGCCAAACGCATACGTGAAAATTTCGGAAGGTTGGCGGCAGGAAAACTTCGCAATGGCCGTGTCGGTTATCTATTACTTGCACGATAGAGAAAATAATCCGGACTTTCTGTTTCCTTGGCTGTTCCAATTGCTCCAACACGAAAACGGAAACATACGCCAGGCTTCGGTGCGGATGATCCAAAACGAGCTTGGGCCATTAACTTATTACATACGATTTCCAGGCAGAAAATCCGATTTTCATCAGCTATCTCCGGAAAAATCAGATCAAATTCTTTCCGAGTTGCGTGTCAATCTCAACAATTTGGCGGTAAGCTCGTGGAAGGATTCATATAAAAAATTTAAATATATAAATCATCTCCCAAGTGGAACCTATAAATCAGTTCAACTGATTTTAAGTGTTCTGGGTGAATACTGCAATGATGTGGCTGATGATCAGTTGCGGGTTGAAACAAAAGAACAGATTTTGTCGCGCCGGAAAGAGATCGAGCAGGAAATCGTGGACATATTCAAAGAAACCGACCCGACTTCGCCACCTCCTTCGCGCAAGGCTTCGGACGGTCAAGGAAGGCTACGACGGGGCAAGGAGCAATTTACTTTGCAGGATGTTAAGGATGCTATTTATAACGAAGAAGACAACGATGACATGATGAAAGTTGTGGCTATGTTTGATCGGGGAGATGCTTCGGAATTGAGCAATGTTCTTGAACTGGTAACCGATGCATGGAATTATTTTCCGCACAAGATTCTTGGCGGCATCTCTCCGGCCGAAAAACTTTTGGAATATAAAAGAACATCAGTAAACGATGAAAGCCGCTAAAGACGCCTACAACGTTTCTCGGCTGGCCTTGGACAGAAACAGAACTTGAAGCGAGGAAGCGGCAGACGGGAATCCGTAAACGATCAACTGTCGTTGCGCTTCAGATTGGAGTGTGGGGTTCTTTCATTCGACAAAAGCTCATAAGTGTTTTATAATTTTGGCGATGGGAAAGATCGCCGGAAAATTGAATAATCAGAAGAACAGGCCGCTGGTCTTCGTAGCTATGTCCGGCGGCGTGGATTCGAGTGTCGCGGCTTTGCTGCTCCAACGTTTGAAAAAAGTCGGAGCTACGGCCGGAGCGTCGGAGCCGCAATATGATTTGGTTGGTTGCTACATCAAAGGCTGGTACCCGCCCGCCACCGCAAGCCTGGATTGCCCGGACCTTGCGGGCGGACCCGCCTCTTCGGCGGGCAAGCCGCAATCATTCTATTGCACTTGGAAAGAAGACAGGCGTGACGCGATGAGAGTGTGCGCCAAGTTGGGCATACCGTTTATTACCGTGGACGCGGAAAAGGAATACAAGAAAGAGGTGGTAGATTATATGGTCAGAGAATATGAGTCCGGAAGAACTCCGAATCCGGACATAATGTGCAATAAGAACATCAAATTCGGCGTGTTTTTGAAGAAGGCGATGGAAATGGGGGCTGATTATATTGCCACAGGGCACTATGTTTGCCTGCGGCAAAAGTTCAAAATTCAAAACTCAAAGCTCAAAACTTATGTGCTCGCTCCCGCTCGCGATTTAAACAAAGATCAGTCTTATTTTTTATGGACTTTGACGCAGGAACAACTGAGGCATTGCCTCTTTCCGCTGGGCAATTTGACCAAGCTGGAGGTTAGGAAGATTGCGAAAGAAAACGGGCTGGCGACGGCGGAAAAAGAGGAGAGCCAGGGGGTATGCTTTATCGGCGAATTCGATATGGAAGATTTTCTTAAAACTCGCGTCAAAGCAAAGAGAGGCAAAATTGAAACGGATAAAGGAAAGATCATCGGCGAGCATGACGGTCTGGCTTTTTACACTATCGGGCAAAGACACGGTTTCGGTTATGGCGGCGGAAAGGGCGGGCCGTATTATGTCGTGGATAAAGACTTCAAGAACAACCGGCTTGTCGTGGCGGAAAAGTTTGAGGAGAAAAATTTTGGCAAAAGGGAAGTGGAGGTTGATAATGTGAACTGGATCGGCGGCAAAGCTCCTGATCTGGACAAGACTTATCTGGCCAGGATCAGATATCGCCAACCTTTGGAAGAGTGTAGGATTAGAATCAAGAATCAAGAATTAAGAATTAAGAATAAAATTTCCAGCTCGATTCGCGATTTGAAATTCTTGATTTTGTTTAAAAATCCTCAAAGGGCCGTTACGTCCGGGCAGTCCTTGGTGATATATGATGGAGAGGAAATGTTGGGAGGAGGAATCATTAGATAATTTTCAATTTACAATTTTCAATTTTGCAATGAATTTCAATTGAAAATTTAACGATTGATAATTTTTTGAAAATTATTTATTGAAAATTGAAAATTAACATTTTGCCTTGCAAAATGCGTCACCTTCCCTTGCTCTGCAGGATCGTCATTATGGTCTTGAGCATGATGGAAATTTCCAGAATAATTGAACGGTTTTTGATGTAGTAGAGATCGTAATGCAATTTTTGCAACGCGTCTTCCACGGAGGAACCATAATCATAATTAATCTGCGCCCAGCCGGAGACACCGGGTTTGACAAGATGCCTGATGGAATAATAAGGAACCTTTTGCGCCAAGTCTTCGACAAATTCCGGTCTTTCCGGCCTGGGTCCGACAAAGGAAATATCGCCTTTGAAGACATTGATGACCTGCGGCCATTCGTCAAGCCGCGTTTTCCTGAGGAAGTTGCCTATGGACGTGACTCGCGCGTCGTTTTTCTGCGCCCATTTGGCTCCTTCGGTTTCCGCCGAACCGTCTTTGCTCAGGCTAAGCATCGATCTGAATTTGTATATATTAAAGATTTTACCGTTCTTGCCCACTCTTTTTTGCTTGAAAAAAACCGGCCCTTTGCTGGTTAATTTTATTGCCGCCGCCACAAACGGAAAAAATAAAGCGAATGGGACGGAAATAATGCCCGCGACAAAGAGATCAGCCAGTCTCTTTGTTTGTTCGAATTTTCTTTTATTGATCTCGACCATGTTCTCCAAAAACCAGGTCTTGCTGATGGTCGGCACCGGCACTTTGCCGGTGATCTGCTCATAAAAATGATAGAAGTCAACTATGGTTTTACCCTTTAGCACCATGTCGTATAAAGATTTCACGAATTCGGGGTTTTGTTTGGTTTGCTCGGAAATTACGATGAGCGCCGCTTCGTTAATGTCTTTGATCGTTTTGTAGCCAAGCTGCGGGTTTTGATCGATGAAGTCGGACAGATAAGAAATTTCCGCCGATGAACCCAGGAAAAACACTTTTATCTTCGCGCCCTTGGTGATGATCCGATGATAAAGAGTTCGCCAAAGCCATATAAAAAGAGAGACAAAGATCGCGTAGATAAGCAAGTTTGTCTTTGGCGTAATGCCGAAGTAAGAAAAAGGAACGAAATAGAAAATGGCGATGGCCAAGCCCCATCCGACAAGCATGGTTCTTCCGATCAAAGTGATTCGCGCCGAGCGGGCAAACTTTTCAAAGTCATAGAGTCCGACGATATAGAACATTATTATCCAAATAATATTTACGAACAGGAACGCCGTTCTGTGTTCCTGCCAAAGCCTCTGAGAAGGCAAGGAGCCGTATCTTATGACCAGGGTTAAAAAAAGAGCCCCGTAAAGAAGGGCGATGTCTCCTAGAAGGAGAACGAATTTTTTAAAGCGGTTGCCTTTGATCATGTGACTGTGCTATTATGGTAGCATACTTGTTTTATGCCGAAAAGCTTGAATATTCTTAAATACTTTATTTACGCGGGCATTTTTTTGATCCCGTTTATCGCGTTCATAGTTTCCAGCTCCATGTTTTTCCCATTCATAACGGGAAAAAATTTCGTTTTTAGGATCATCATCGAAGTGGTCGGCGCGTTATGGCTTATTTTGGCCATTTTTGACGGACGCTATCGTCCGAAGAAAAACTGGATATTAATTACCTTGACGGCTTTTGTCGGCATAATGTTTCTTTCCTCGATTTTCGGCGAGAATTTTTATAGAAGCTTTTGGTCAAACTATGAAAGAATGGAAGGGGTTGTAACCCACTTGCATTTGCTCCTTTATTTCTTCGTCCTTGGCGGAATGATGAAGACGGAAAGGGTATGGAAAAATCTTTTTCATACCACTTTGTTTGCCAGCGTCATAATGGCTTTTTACGGCCTCTTTCAGCTAATGGGTGTTTTTGCCACGCATCAAGGCAACAGATTGGATGCCAGTCTTGGCAACGCTTCTTATTTGGCTGTCTATATGCTCTTCCATATATTTCTGGCTATGGTTTTGTATTACAGATCGGCTGACTATAAAAAGTGGATTTATCTTTTCGTGGTAATTTTAGAATCCGTCGTTCTGTATTATACGGCAACAAGAGGGGCTATATTGGGCATTATCGGAGGTTTCATCATTTCCTGGATTCTTATCGCCATTTTCTCTAAAAACACCAAAAGCAGACTGATCCACGCCGGACTTATCTGTGTAATTGCAACAATGATCGCGGGGTTCTGGTTTCTGAAGGATGCCAAGTTCGTGGAAAAGAGCCCTGTCTTAAACAGATTTTCGAGAATTTCCTTACAGGAGAGGACGACCGAGTCCCGCCTGACTATTTGGAAGATGAGCTGGGAAGCGTTTAAAGACAAGCCGTTATTGGGTTGGGGGCAAGAGAATTATAATCTTGTTTTCAACCAATATTACGAGCCGGTTTTGTATAAACAGGAACCGTGGTTCGACAGGGCGCATAATGTCTTCTTCGATCGTTTGACCACCAATGGGTTGTTTGGCTTTCTGGCCTACATCGGTTTGCTGGGCGCCGCTTTGTATTGCCTTTGGGCCAAAAGAGCCGTTTCCGGTTTTTCCACGAAGGAATCGGCTATCTTCACCGGCGCGTTCGTTGCTTATTTCTTCAATAATCTATTCGTTTTCGACAATCTTATAAGTTTGATATTGTTTGTTGTTTTTCTGGCTTACATCGGCTTTCGTTCGAACGGAGCAAAGCAAACGCAACCTGCCGTCTCTTCTTTCAATTACGGCAAGGCAATGGCTGCCGTGGCGATCGGAGCGGCGGCCATGTTCGTGATTTATTACGTCAACGTTCCGGGAATTTTAACTTCACGGGCGATCATAGACGCTTTTAAAGCTCAAGGCCAAGGTGACGCGAAGGGAGCTTTTGAGAATTTTAAAAAAGCGATCGGTTACAATTCTTTCGGCAAGATGGAAGCAAGAGAACATCTTACCAGTTTCGCCATGCAAGTCTATTCCGCTTCGAGTTTAGATCAGGCTTTCAGAAACGAAGTTGCCGATTACGCCGTCGAACAGCTTAAAAAGCAAAATGAGGAATACCCTAATGATATAAGAGAAATGGTGTTCTTGGCCAATATCTATAACAAGGTAAGGAAATACGATGAAGCCATAGCCGTATTGGACAATGCGATAAAAATATCCCCTAAAAAACAGCAACTCTATTTCGAACTGGGAACTTCCTATCTTAATAAGGGCGAGTATGTCAAAGGAATGGAAACCTTGAGGAGATCTTTCGAGCTGGATGAAAGCTTCGAGCAGGCCAGGATAATCTACGCCGTGGCAGCCATTTTTGCCGGGGATGAAAAATTGGCGGAAGAGTTGATGAAGGATTATGGAGGTACGCTGCAGGCCGACGAGAGATTCTTGAGGGCTTACGCGCAGAAGAATGATCCGGAAAAAGTGACTGCCATCTTGCTTAAGCTGATCGAAAAAGAGCCTGGCAATATCCAGCATAGATTGAACCTGGCTTCCGTTTATTTGCAGAAAGGGGAGAGAACAAAATCCATAGAGCAGATCCAAAAAGTGATTGAAATGAACCCGGCTTTCAAAGAGCAGGGCGAGTATTACATCAACGAGATAAAAGCGGGAAGAAACCCGTAACAGGTGGTTTTGGTTTTGAGTGTCTAAAACCTAACCTAAAACCTAATTCCCATAATATGGCAGACGAAGAATTAAAAGTTCTACTTAGAGAAAATATTCGCATAAGCAAGGAGAATCTTGAGATACTAAGGAAGATGAACCGTTCCAGGATATATGGCAATATTTTCTGGGCCGTCAAATGGGTGATAATTCTAGGCATCTCCTTCGGGGCTTATTATTATGTCAACCAATATCTCGCTAAGTTTATGGATTCCTTCGATCAATTTCGCGGAGGCGTTGAAAATATCAACAAAATAAGCAATAATATCAATTCAGTCGGTTCGGGAGATCTTTTAAAAAACTTGCAGAATCTGTTGGGTAGATAGATACAGCGCCATGGTAGCTCAGTGGTAGAGCACTTCTCTGAAAAAGAAGGGGTCGTGAGTCCGATTCTCACCCATGGCAATGGAATGGCCCAGCGACGCTTTGGTCGACTTTCCGACCAAAGCGTCGGGGTGGTAGTCGCCTCCTCGGCGACCCGCCGAGGAGGCGGGAGCACTTCTCTGAAAAAGAAGGGGTCGTGAGTCCGATTCTCACATCCAGGTATAAGTAGCTCGCTTTATGGTTGCTAAAAACAAAACCCCGCGTTTGAGCGGAGTTTTGTTTTTGCCCATTTCTATGAATCGCAAGCCTCGTCTGGCGGAGCTGCAAGCTACTCCTCCCTCGCTCTTATCTTCTGCACTCTATTCTTTCTGGCGAGCGGAAGGCGGAGCGTTAGCATTCCGTTCTTTATCGTGGCTTCGACATTATCGCTGTCTATTTCGTCCGATAGGGAGATTTTTCTTCCGAATGCTCCCCAGTATAATTCCTGGCAGATCATATTTTCCCGGCCGGACAACTTCAGGTTATCTCTTCTGCCTTTTATCGCGACGGAATCCCTTCCTATGGAAATGTCGAGCTCATCCGGTCTGATTCCGGCGACTATGGCTTGGACAATTACTTCATTGTCGTTTTGAGATATGTCAACGGCCAGCTGACCTTCTTCCTCTTCGGCGCCGTTATCAAATTCTCTTTGATTGTCAAAAGTTTGCTCGACAACCGCAGGATTTTCGGACAAATTGTAAGACATGTCCGAATATTGTTCTTCGGGGGCCGAACCTGTCAACCTTTCAAAAAATGATCTTTTTTCCTTAAGCATAAGTTTGCGCGAGCGAGTCCGAAAATTTCCGCCCGCAAAAATTATTTATAAAATAAAACAGGACTTTAACTTATTATAAACGATTCGCTGCTTTAAGCAAAAGATAACACCGAAATTATCTTGTTTGCCTTCTTTTAATTTTTTCCATCAGAAAGATCAGCGCAATTACAATCAGCCAAATAGGGATCAAGGCCCGCAATATATTCCCATCTCTGCTTGTCAGTATAAGCTTGTTGAAAAAGAAGTGCAAAGCGCCCGCCATAATTAACCCCAAGAAAGCCATTTTTCTCCGACTCTTTTTATTAAAAGAAAAGGCGATCATCGCTCCGATGATCGCGGACGAGGCGGTGTGAAGAAGGGTCGCGCCGATGAATCGCGTGTTGCCTACGCCTATGCTTGATAAGAGGCCGCTTTCGTTGAATGTTTTGATCATAAAAAGGGTATTCTCAAGACTGGCAAAGCCAAGGGCCGCGGTGATCATGTAGATGATCGCGTCAACCGGCTCATCGAAAGCTTTATTTGAGAAAGCGATTCTTTTAACAATCCAGAATTTTACGAACTCTTCAATGAAGGCCCAGGCGAGCAAGGTGGCGCTGGCGGAGATCCCGGAATAAAGAATGAGATATTCCATGGCCATGGCCGCCGGTACCATCAATATGCCGCCTATAAAGACGGCAATTAAGAGATTTTTCGGTTCCGGCTGGCGGTCTTCTTTAAGCCAGAACCAAAGCCAAAAAAGAGAGGGGATGAATCCTCCGGCTAAAGAGAGGAAGAGTGTGGAAGCGCTCAATCCTTGGGCCATTCTTCGATCATCAACAACTCTTTTTTATCCGTTATGATCGACCATATTTCTTCGGTGATGAAAGGCATGAAGGGGTGGAGAGCTTTAATGCTTGTTTCAAGAATTTTCCGCAAAGTGTATTGGCAGGAAAGGCGGTCGGCTGTGTTGGGATTCTCCGGCTTCAGTCTCGGTTTGGCTTCTTCTATGATGACATCGGCAAAGGTGTGCCAGACGTAATGATATAGTTTTTCTCCGGCCAGATAGAAGCGGTAATTTTCAATGTCGTCGGTTACTTCTTTGATTTTTTCGCCAAGCTCTTTAAGCAACCGGGAATCTTTTTCCGTCAGTTTCGGCGGTTCTTTCAATGTCCCCTCCGTATCCGGCGCGCCCGACACAACGAATCTGGCGATATTCCAAATCTTGTTGGAGAAGTGCTTATAGCCGCGGATCTTGTCTTCGGAAAGCGCCATGTCTGAGCCGGGAGTGTTCCCCACAATTAACGCCATGCGAAAGGCGTCAGTTCCGTATTTTTCCGTCATTTCGGTCGGACTGATGACATTTCCTTTGCTTTTGCTCATTTTTTGCTTTTGGACGTCTCTTATGAGGCCGTGCAGGTATATCGTTTTAAACGGCGCTTTCCCCGTGCGGTATATACCCAGCATGATCATTCTGGCCACCCAGAAAAAAATGATGTCAAAGCCGGTCTCCATGACGGCAGTCGGATAAAATGTCTTAAAGTCCCGGTTGTCCGGGTAGCCAAGCGCAGCGAAAGGCCACTGGCCGGAAGAAAACCATGTGTCAAAGGTGTCGTTGTCTTGATGAACGCCCCCCGCGCATTTAGGGCATTTGGTTATTTCGTCTTTGATGTCAGCGTAACCTTCGTCGCAATTATCGCAGATTTTGGCCGGTATTCTTATTCCCCAGACAATCTGGCGGGAAATATTCCAATCCTGAATATTTTCAATCCAGTGGAAAAATATTTTTTCGAATTTTTCGGTAACGAATTTCACTTCGCCGTTTTTTACCGCTTTTGCCGCTTCTTCAGCGAGAGGTTTTATCTTGATGAACCATTGCGGAAGAATTCTCGGCTCTATGATTCGCTCGCATTTGTAGCATTTTTTTACGGCGTGCTTGTAATCTTCTCGTTTAAGAAGCAAGCCCGCCTTTTCGAGATCTTGAACAACGACTTTGCGGGCTTCTTCAGCCTTTAATCCCGCGTATTTGCCTGTCTTTTCGTTCAGTTTGCCGAATTGGTCTATCACTTCGATCGAGGGAAGATCATGCCTTTTCGCGATCTCAAAGTCATTGGGGTCGTGCGCCGGCGTTACCTTTAACGCTCCCGTGCCAAACTCCATGTCGACATAATCGTCGGCGATAACCTTCATTTTTCTTTTCTCCGTCAAAAGATCAACCTCTATTTCTTGGCCGATCAAATCTTTATGCCTGGGATCGTTCGGATTTACCGCCACGGCGACATCTCCGAATATCGTTTCCGGTCTGACAGTGGCTATCACAAAAGGGCCGTATTTTATGTAATATAACTGATCGGTTTGTTCTTCCGATATTGTCTCAAGTTCGGACAAAGAAGTTTGGTGCTTGACGCACCAATTGATCACCCTCTTGCCGCGATAAAGCAATCCGTCATCGGCGAGTTTTTTGAAAGTTTCGTAAACGGTTTTAATTATATCTTTCTCCAAAGTGAACTTTTCCCTTGACCAATCGCACGAAGCTCCAAGTTCGCGAAGCTGATTTTCCATGAAGGATTTGTTCTGCATGGTGAAGTCAAAAATTTCTTTATACAATTCTTCTCTCTTCATTTGAAAACGAGATCTACCTTCTTTCTCTAATTTTTTTTCGTAAACCACCTGAGTTTCAAAACCGGCATGATCCGCGCCGGGCAACCAAAGAGTTTTAAATCCCAGCATTCTTTTGTAGCGTATGATCAAATCTTCAAGAGTGACAAAAACCGCGTGTCCGGCGTGAAGCGAGCCGTTCGCGTTAGGCGGAGGCATGATGACGCAAAATGGCTCCTTGTGTCTTTCCGGCAAGTTGTCAGGATTAAAATACCCGCTTTCCTCCCAAAGCTTGTAAATCCTACTTTCCGTTTCCTTCGGATCGTACGGCCTTAGCAATTTCTCGTTTATATTATCTATGTTGTTACTTATCTTTTCGCTCATATTGCCTCATTTTAACAGAAATTAACCAAAATCTAAGGCTTGACAAGCCTATATTTTTTGTGTAGACTCTTTGCAGTTCGTTAAAAAATTAAATAGGGAAATTTCCAATAAATTTTTTGCGCCGAAAAGTGAGAGAAAGGAGTAATAAAATGTGGAAACTTGGATTATCCTGCTTGTTGATTTGGGTTTGGATAGCTTTTTTAGTAAAGATTCTTGGCATGTCATGCCATGCTTGGCGTGTGCCTGGAATAATAAAAGCAATACTATTTTTTTCCTTAGCTTTTTCTTTGTTTGTGGCTTTTATTTGGAGTTTTTTCTTCGTTTGTTCGGATTCTGAGGATTATCGATAAAATCCTAAATTTCCTTTTGCTTTAAGTTTACCCGAGCGCCAGTTTAACATGGCGCTCTTATTTTTTGACGCGTTGAGGTAGCCGGCGGCCGCTATCATGGCGGCGTTGTCGGTGGTGAGTTTGGCGGAAGGCAAAAACAATGATGTCGTCCGCCAGCTGGCGGATTCTTGAGCGACGGCCTTTTTTAATTGCTTCCTTAATTCTTTGTTGGCCGCGACGCCTCCGCCGATGATGATTGATTTAATGTCGAATTCTTTGACGGCTTTGATTGTTTTTGCGATCAACACATCAATGATCGCCTGCTGGATCTCGTTACAGATCATCGGCGTAAAATCGCCAATGTTCACATGCCTTTCTTTCATGTCTCTCAACATGTACAAGACGGCTGTTTTAAGCCCGGAAAAACTAAAGTCAAAATCTTTGGAATCTATCATGGGCCGTGGCAGCCTGATGTTGAAGGCCTCTTTTTCCATCTCTCTCCTGGTCCAGCCGCCCATTCGGAAGGTTAACGGATATTTTTTAAAATTTTCCGCCTGCTTGGCGATCTCCGGTCCGCCGGGGTAGGGAAGATCAAGCATTCTGGCCGTCTTGTCGAAAGCTTCCCCGGCCGCGTCATCCCTGGTCTCCCCGATAATTTTATAATCCCCCCACTTTTTTATTAACACTAATTCCGTATGCCCTCCAGAAACCAGTAAAGCAATCGCCGGAAATTCTACGATCGTCCCGTTTTTAGCGGGACTCCTTAATTTTGCATTTTTATTTTTTATTTTTGAATTTAGGAGTGAAGCGACAACGTGTCCCTCCATATGATTTACCGCGATCACCGGCTTACCCCAAACATAACCCAGTACCTTGGCGAAATTTATGCCTACCCAAAGCGCCGGTTCCAACCCCGGCCCAACCGTAACCGCTATGGCATCGATTTTCGGCGGTTTGATCGTCGGAATGAATTTTAGAAACTGCTCTAACAACTCTGGTTCTCTTTCCAGGATTTTCTTTATTTCTTTCTCTTTTTGAATTTTGTCTGCGGTTTGTTTGAAAATTGTCCGCCAGCTGGCGGATTGAAAATTGAAAATTGGCAAACCTGATTTTTCCAATGCCTTTTTTAAAACAGGAATCAGGTTTGCCTGATGTTCCCGTTTGGCCAACCCCGGCACCACCCCTCCCCATTTCTTATGAATTTTTATCTGCGATAAAACGACATTGGAAAGAATTTCAAAAGAGGGATTTTCCAATTTCCCTTTGCATTTTAAAATCGAGACGCTTGTTTCGTCGCAAGATGTTTCAATGCCTAGAATTATCATTTTTGTATTTTCCAGGGGAAAGGCAGTTCGGCTTTGAAAGAAAAGCCTGCCGCCGCTTTGTGTCCTCCTCCGCCGAATTTTTTGGCCAAGTCGTTCAGGTTCATATCGCCGCCCCCTCGGAGAGAAACATAGATATTTTTGTCCTTTTTTCCTTTATAAGACCAAATGATTCCGATCTTTCCGGTTTGCTTGTAAATTTTGTTGCCTATTTCGGAGGAGAGGAATGAAGAATTCACGACAAAAGCCGGGTGCCCTTCAAACAAAACTCCTTCGCCGTTCTCCATGATTTTTTCCATCACGCTTTCTTGGTATTTGATTATACTTTTGCCTTGATCGATCAATACTTTTCTTTTGGTCTTGTTTTCCATGTCTTTTGAAAATTTTTCCCAGTTCTTGAAATCTTTTTTAAGCAGGGAAAGACCGGCCATCAGTTCTCTGGTAAAAGGCAGTTTGAATTTCCACAGATCATAATCTTCCACCGTTTTTATAATCGGGGGCATTTTCTTTTTCGGGTGAAAATATTCCCAGGCCAAAGAGGCTCCGGAGTTATTGAGCCTGTGCAAGCTGCCAGGCAGCGTCAACGCGGTTTCCCGGGAGGAGATGTGGTGATCTATCAAAATAATCTTATTTGCCTCTGACAGTTTTTCTGCTTCCTTTTGGACGGGCGAATAGTCTATAAAATATATTTCTTTGCCATGTATCCGGTCAAAGTCGCCTTCCCCTCCGCTTCTTACCGCTTTATAGGCCGCTTTATCTCCAAGCTTTTTCCAGACCGCCCAGGCTCCGGTGAAACCGTCCTCGTCGTCGTGGTAAAACACCGCAATCTTCTTTTTATTCATAATCATCAATATAGCATGAAATAAAGAATTTTTGCCAGATGCCGGGAAAAAATTCCGCAGTCCTGATCACAGTGGTATTATATGCCTGAATTTTCCCGTCTTTGGATCAACGGGGATATCCGGTACCGGTTGTATCCTGAAATTAACGATATTATCAAGACCTTTTTCCGCCAGGATCTCTTTCATTCTGCCGGAAACCGATTTGATTGATTCCGGATCCTCATCCTTTAACACGATCTTTATCAACAGGGAATTTTTCGCTTCTTGAATTGCCTGATACTTCAGCAGACCCGGCGCGGAAAAATCTATAGCCATAGGGTGAATGAATTCCGCCGTTTCGCCTTTTTGGAACCACAAAAAGTTTTCTTGCCTTCCGGCGATAGTTTTTATTTTTGGGAAAGGGTTTGCCCGAACCTGATAATCCGGGGCCAATTGATCATTCATTCTGTATCGGATCAGCGGCTGTGCGTAGTTGTATAAATTGGTAAGAATGAGATTCCCTGGCTGACCGCTTGCGACCGGTCTTAAGTTTCGATCCAACAATTCGAAGCAATGCCAATCGGTGAAAAGGTCAAAGGTCTGACTTTCCTCCTCCCGAACAGCCATGCACATCGATTCCGAGGCGGCGTAAAAATTAACGGGATAAATAGAGAAAGCTTTTCTAATCGTTTCTCTCATTTGCTCCGTAAGCGTGTCCCCCGAGCATACGATCTTTTTAGGACCGATATTTAATCTTCCGGCCAATTGTTCCAGAGCCAGCAGGTAAATGCTTGATGAATATCCGGTCAGGAGTTCGGGTTTGAAATTCTCCATTTCTTTTCTCAACTTTTCGGTCGGATCGTTGATGTAAATTGTCTTAACGTCGAATAAAATTCTTGGCGCGTCTTCGGCGATCGTCACCGCGGCGTACAAGCCGTCCGTCGCTCCGATGAAAACCATTTTTGTCTTCCGGAAAGGATTTAGCCTGGCTTTGATGACTCTTGTCATGTTCATCGCCATGACCGTGGCCCAGTCATTTGGTCCGCAAGCAAAAACTCCCTTTAATCCGGTCGTTCCGGAGGTGTAAAAAACGGTGTGTTTATTTTTGAATTTTTTTCCCAAATTGGACTTGTCGCTCAGGAATCGTTCAATTTCCTTGAGTTTGAGATTCTTATCGCAAACAAAAGCGTCAAAGTTTTCCATCATCATTTTTTTGTCTGTGACGGGCAAATTTTCCAGGCGGATCTTGTCCGCGTTCGCGAGGTTTATTCCGTTTTGGCCGTATAGTTTTTTGTAGAAAGGGGAATGGACGAGAACATGTTTAAAAATCCGCCGAAACCTTTTTTCTTGAAGTTTTTTCAGAGCTTCGGGGCGCGAATTCCCCGCCCTTTTGACAGAAGGGATCTTTATAAGAGTTCTTATGGCAAGGCCTGATTTTGTCACATACAGGATAACAAGATTGATCGGCCCTAAGGTTGAGTTTGCGGCGAATTGAAAACAGAAAAGGTGGTCGGCGTTTTCCCCAACTCGACAGGCAAAGTTAACCGAGCTTGCTGCCGGGAGGGACTTTCTTGACCGGTTTGATGAGAACGATCTCTTCTTTTTCTTTTTTCAGAATTTTGGTGGCAAGGATCATGGCCTGGCTTTCAAAGCCCATGATCGATCTAGGTTCAAGATTGGTGACAAAAACGAATTGCTTGCCGATGAGTTTTTCCAGCCCGCCGTTTTGGGGATTGAATGTTTTGGCAATCCCGGAGACAACTTGTCTTGGGGATTGCTCACCGAAATCGACAGAAAGTTTAAGCAGCTTTTCCGAATCTTGAACCGGCTCGGCTGATAAGATTGAGCCGACTTTTGTTTCAATTTTATTAAAATCGTTGAAATTGATTTGCGTCATAGATTTATCTAAGCAGGTTTAATCGGATTGGGCAAGCTTTTTTCCTTTTCTTATAGACCTCATCGAGCGGGATAAACTTTATAGGACTTTTTCGCCAGACTAGCCCAGCCAGTTGCGAAGCCTGGGAAATCTTGAGATAACCGGCAGCCTTGAAGAGATGCCTTCCAGTCCGCCAATCCTTCCCGCCCTGACAGCGGCGAAGAATAAGAGAACTAAGGCATATATGACATGCTGGTCAACTATGTATGAGTTTGGATTCGGGTAAGGAAATTGAAGAATTGGCAAGTAATACAAGATCATGAGAAGAGCGCCCAAAATCGAACTCAGTCTTACGAAGATTCCCAAAATGAGCGATACGCCAAGCAGGGTAAGACCCCACTTGTTGGTAAAGTTTACTATCGGCAAAATCTCCGGCTGAAGCAAAAAATCATAAAACGCCGTAAAAGTTTTGGCGCCTTTCAAAAATCCTTCCGCCGTCCATTGAGGGTTTAAAACTTTCGTAACGCCCGCGTAAAAGAACATCCAGCCCATGGCGATGCGGAGAAGAAATAAGAAAAATTTGGAGAAAAAGCCAAAAGATGGAAACATAAGTTTAATATAAAAAATTATCCGCTAATGATTCCAATTTTAGCGGAAAAAAAGAAAAAGGGTAGTGATACTACGGGGAATCGGTCACAACTCTCGTCCCGCTAAGAGCGGGAGCTCGGTCGCGACCCCGCCTCCTTCACTTCGTTCAGTCCGGCTTTCGATTCCCCGTAGGGTCTAAAAATATAGTCATAAAATGCTTCGCATTTTTCTCCTTATTTTAATGACCCTACGGGGAATCGAACCCCGATTAACGGATTGAAAACCCGTTGTCCTAACCATTAGACGATAGGGCCGTGTCTGCTTTAAGCGAGACTGTGGGCGCTAGAAGGATAAGGATCAAACTTCTGACCTTTTTGATGTCTCTATTCACCCCGCCTCAGTTGGGCAAAATGGGCAATACAGGGATCGAACCTGTGACCTTTTCGATGTCAACGAAACGCTCTACCACTGAGCTAATTGCCCAACTGAGGCGGGGCAAGCCGAGCTAAACGCCCCTTAGCAGTTATAAATTTAACCTATTTTGTTGTATTTGTAAATGCCTTGATTTTGTGTTAAAAAGAATAAATCTATTGGAGGTGTGGCTGAGTGGGTTAAATGCGGAAGCATTTAACGGGAATCAAACCCCGGCAAACGCTCAGCACCGTTTTATGATCGAGGCTTTGCCGAGATATGGAGGTGTGGCTGAGTGGTTGAAGGCACCGCACTCGAAATGCGGCATACGGGAAACCGTATCGTGAGTTCGAATCTCACCACCTCCGAATCGCCAGATTTTGAATTTTGAATATGACCCAAACAACCGACAATCAAAAAGAAGGAAAATGGTTTCTGCGCGAAGCGGAAGACAAATTCAGAAATAAGGTTATTCCTCATATCCCTTCTTTTATAGAAACGTACCATCTCACTTATATGACGCTCCTTTGGAGCGGCTTGATAGTATTGTTTGGATGGTTGGCGCGCGGAAATATAAAATGGCTTTGGCTCGTGTCTTTGATGATCTTTTTCCAATACCTAACCGACCTGTTCGACGGAGCGCTTGGAAGATACAGGAATACGGGCCTTGTTAAATGGGGATATTACATGGATCACTTTTTGGATTTCCTTTTTCTGAGTTCGATCATCCTCGCTTACGCTCTTTTGTTTCCGCCCGGCCTCGCTATCGTATTTTTTATTTTATTAACCCTTTCTTGCTCGTTTTTGGTGAGCGTTTATCTGTCTTTCGTCTCTTCAAACAAATTAAATATCTCTTTTTTGCGGATGGGTCCGACCGAGGGAAGAATCGCCCTTATTTTACTCAACACGCTTTTGATAATCTTTGGCGTTCCTTTGGCGCAAAAAGCTTTGCCGTACATCGCGGGAGCAGAAACGATAATACTCTTTTTGATGGTTTATAAAACGCAGAAAAAGCTATGGAAAGAAGACATGGCGGCAAAGGATGGGCAAAGAATCGCTCCTTAGGATCAAATTAAATGCAAAGAAAAAAGCTGCTAAAAATTTGCAATGAATTAATTACTGCCTACAAAAAGGGATTGCTTGGACAGACGGTAATGCCGGAAGATTTTAATCCGGGTCTTGAAAAAATGGATCCTCAAATGCGTATCTCTTACTTTTCTTTACCTATGGCTCTTAACTATCAGAGAGATAGTTACAAACTATGGGAAGCAGCCCTGAAGACATTTAATGATAAAGATACTCGATTTGTATTTGATGTTTCTAAAGTTGCAAATACTTCCACGGAGAAAATCAGAGCAGCTCTCTTGAAACATAAACTGGCGCTTCAACCAAATAAACACATTAACTCTTGGATTACCATATCAATAGCTGTAAATGGGAACTGGGGTACATTTGGTAAATTATTTGAATCAGTAAAGGGGGATTTTCTTTTACTAAAGAAAAAAGTTACTATGGATTACAAAAAGGAATTTCCGTATTTATCCGGCCCGAAAATTTTTAATTATTGGTCGTTCATTGTCAATACTTATGGCGGAGTTAAAATGACAAATAAAGAATATATGGAAATTGCTCCTGATACGCATATTACCCAATGTTCGATAAAATTGGGGGTAATTACCAAAGAAGAGGCCAAGTCTCTTCCGAGGGAATCGATCTCCGTAAAGTGGCGGCAGTTATTAAGCGGCAGCGGTATTAATCCTATGGATATGCATCCGCCATTATGGTTTTGGAGCAAAAACGGCTTTATTTATGAGGTAACATATAAGTAAAATAGCATGAAGGTTGACTTTATTTTTGATCCTGGATCAAGCAAAGAGGATTCGTATTTAATCAAGGATAATCTCTTTGCTGTTTTTGACGGATTTAACGGTTTGGAAAAATTTTTTGATAAAGAGGGAGTATCGGGTGGTTTGCTTGCTGCAAACATTTCCAAAGAAGTTTTTTCCCAAAATAATGGAACCTTAGAAAGTCTGGCGATTAAAGCAAATAGAAAGATTAGAGAGAGGGCGGAAGAATTGAACTTAGATGTAAATAATAAAAGCAAATTATGGGGGACTACTTTGGCTGCGGTAAAAATTAAAAATGGTTCATTTGAATGGGGTTCAGTTGGGGATTCTCTCGTTTTGGTTATTTTCAGAGATAATTCATACAAATTACTGGTTGAGGATTATGACCATGACGGTGAAGTTTTGGCCTTGTGGAAAAAAATGGCTGAGAAGAAAGAAGAAAATATTGCTGAATTGATTTTAGAACCCATTACAAGGCTTAGAGCTAAAGTTAATGAAGATTACGGAGCTTTAAACGGTGAGGATTCAGCCATAAAATTTCTTAGAATGGGGGAAGAGTCTCTTCAAAATGTAAAGACTATTTTGCTTTTTACGGACGGGTTGTTTCTGCCTAAAGAGAATCCGACTGATATGGATGATTGGGCGCTTTTCACGGATATATTTCTAAAAGGCGGCTTATTTAAACTGAAGGAATATGTAAGAAGTTTGCAAATAGAAGATCCGAAATGCTGGAAGTATCCAAGATACAAAAAGCATGATGACATAACTGCGATTTCCATATCTTTGTAATAATTTTTATGAAAACAATCTTGATAGATGCCGTGAATACATTTGTTGTCAGGCGGGATGATGACTTCGAGATTTTTAAAGAGATGCGTGATTTGCTGGAGATTTTTCCTAATAGGAAAATTATTTTGACGGGGGCGAATGACGAACAAATCAAGAAATTCGGCTTGGACAAAATGCCTTACGAAATTTTCACCTTGAAACACGATCCGGAAAAAACGGACCCAAAATATTTCGAGCTGATGCTGAAGCACTTTAATCTTCCCCATAATGATGCGGTGTATTTTGACCACAATCCGGAAGCGGTAAAAAGCGCCGAATTGGCGGGCATTAAGTCGTATCACTACGATCCTGATGAAAGAGATTTGGAAGGCTTGAGAGAATTTCTTATAAAAAGTCTTTAACTGACCCGCAAACTTTTTCACGTCGTGTGCGTTTAAAAATGTCCATGCCTCTCCATTCTCAAAAAGGTTTTTTTGTGTATAATAAGCCTATGGTTAAAGTTACTCATAGTCTGGATAATTGCATAGGGTGCGGGTCGTGCGCGGCGGTTTGCCCGAAGTTTTGGGATATGGATTATGAAAAGGGCAAGGCTGTCCTGAAGGACGGCAAGAAGAGTCCGCCAGCTGGGGGAGGCGAGGAATTTGAACTTGAAGTAACAAACGAGGAGGATATAAAATGCAATCAGGAGGCGGCGGATGTCTGCCCCACGCAAGTAATTAAAGTTATAAAGTAAAAAGTTAATAAAGTTGATATGGTGTACGATCTTATAATCATCGGCGGGGCGACTTCCGGCTTGACGGCCGGCATCTACGCCGCCAGGAAAAAGTTGAACGCGATCATTGTCACAAGAGAGGTCGGCGGGCAGACGCTTTTGACGGAAACTATCGAGAATTTTCCCGGCTTTGAAAAAATTTCCGGCCCCGAACTCATAGCCAGAATGGAAACCCAGGTGAAAAAGCTTAAACTCCCGGTAATCAAAACCGGCATTAGTTCGCTGGAGAAAACCGCAGACGGGCAATTTGTCGCTAAAACCGATAAAGGGGATGAAATGAAGGCTAAGGCGATAATCGTCACGACGGGTAAGAATCCTCGAAGACTTGACGTGCCTGGAGAGAAAGAGTTTGAAAACAAAGGAGTGGTTTACTGCTCTACCTGCGACGCGCCGCTCTTCGGCGGGAAAACGGTGGCGGTGGCCGGGGGAGGCAATTCCGGTTTGAATGCGGCCTACGATCTTTTAAAGTACGCCGTAAAAATTTATGTGATGGAAGCGGGCGGCAGAATAATCGGCGACGAAGTGCTGCAAGATAAGCTTAAAGAGTCGGGCATAGTGGAATTCATGACCAATGTGGACATAAAAGAGATCGCGGGAAGAAATTTCGTAGATAAAGTTGTCTACCTGGACAAAAAAAACGGACAGACCGGGGAGTTGGCCGTCCAGGGAGTCTTCGTGAATGTCGGCTGGGTTCCGGCAACCGGATTTTTGAAGGGGGTGGTTGATTTGAACGATTATGGCGAAATAATAATAGATCCCGCGAATCAGACTTCGACGCCGGGAATTTTTGCCGCGGGAGACGCCACGAATGTGAAGTACAAGCAATGCATCATCGCGGCTGGAGAAGGAGCGAAAGCGGCACTGGCGGCATACGACTATTTAAAACTCAAAAGTCAAAACTAAAAGCTTAAAATCACAACTAAAAACTTAAAAAACTAATTCAAAGTTTTAAAGCTTTAGGTTGTGGTTTTGAGTTCTCAGCTTTGAGCTTTTTTTATCTATTTCTCCTAAGAAAGGCCGGTATTACATCCCACGAGTCGTTGTCTTTTTCTTTTTTGTCGTTATTGTCTTTGTTGTCCGGGTCTTTGTCTTCCTTTATTTTTTCCCTGAAGTCGCGGAAGTCTCTGCCATCCCGGGCTTGATCTTTGATGTCTTTTTCCGGAACGGCGGCGGGGCCATTTTGGAATTGAGCTCTTTTGGGCGCAAAATTATTGTAGGCTTGATTTAAATTTCTTTCCGAGGGGAAGCCGGTAGCGATGACGGTGACTTTTATCTCGCCTTTCTTCAATCTTTCGTCGTTGATGGTGCCGAATATTACTTTGGCATCCGGATCTATCGATTCGGTTATTATGTTGGCGGCGCTTTGAACTTCCACCATTGTAAGGTCCGGACCTCCTGAGATGGCGAAAAGCACTCCCTTGGCTCCCTCTATGGAAATATCGAGAAGCGGGGAATTGATGGCCATCTTTGCGGCTTCTTCGGCTCTCTTTTCTCCTTGTCCCGCTCCGATACCCATCAGAGCCGATCCTGCGTTTTGCATGATCGTCCTTACGTCGGCAAAATCCACGTTGATGATGCCGGGCATCGTGATAAGGTCGGATATGCCTTCAACAGCCTGCTTCAAAACATCGTCACAGACTTGGAAAGCGGACAGAAAGGTTGTGTCTTTCCCGACCACGCTGAGAAGTCTGTCGTTGGGGATCACGATCATCGCGTCAACCGATTCTTTGAGGTTGGAAAGTCCGCCCTCAGCCAGCCTGGAACGATGAGCGCCTTCGAAACTGAAGGGTTTGGTAACGACGGCTATCGTGAGTATCCCTTGCTCTTTGGCGATTTTTGCCACAACGGGAGCGGCGCCGGTTCCGGTGGCGCCTCCTTTTCCGCAGGCGATAAAAACCATATCGGCTCCTTTGATGGATTCCTGTATTGTTTCTTTTGTTTCTTCCGCCGCTCTTTTGCCAAGTTCCGGATTCATGCCGCCGCCAAGGCCTTTGGTGACGTTTCTCCCGATATGGATCTTCTTGGGAGCCAGGCTGTGATGAAGTTTTTGCGCGTCGGTATCAACGGCTATGAATTCGACATTCTTAACCTTAGTGCGGATCATATGATTAACGGAATTAGTTCCGGAGTTGCCCACTCCGATCACTTTGATCCGCGCGAAAGCCTCTATTTCTGGAATAACTTTAGACATGTTGATTAGAGTCTAGCTGTTTTGAATTTGCCGGTCAAGGGGCAGTCTCCTCCTGTCACAGCAACATGATAATGTCATACCACAGCAAAGTAGAAATGTCATAGCTGACGGTTTAACCATATAATTTTGGTATTTATCAGGCTAAAGCAAA
>QZIU01000008.1 GCA_003599625.1 Candidatus Parcubacteria bacterium | reverse complement strand
GGGGAGATATTATCAGTCAGCTTTCCATCATTTTTCCCGAAAAAATCCGTCTTTAAAAAATGAAGAAAAATCCATTTACACAAAGATACTTGCAGAACCAGACCCGCCGCTAATTTTATCGGCGGGTCTTTGCTTTAGCTACTGGTTATTCTGCAACGCCTTTACCTGCTTCATCAGATCGTCGATCAGTTTCTGGAGATCTTGGACTTGCTTCTGATTGGTGACTTCCGCTGAAACGCCGGTTGAAGCTTGCGCCGAAGACGAAGCGGCCGATGTTCCTTCCGCGTTTCCGCTCTGAGTTCCTCTGACGCTGCCGTAAATTTCCATTATCTTGGCTCTGGTGGCCGGGCCGACATAGCCGACCGCATCGATGCCGTATTTGGCTTGGAATCTTTGCACGGCTTTCCTGGTAAGAGCTCCGTAATGACCGGTCACCTTTCCTTCCGGATATATTTCCGGATCTTTAGCTAACAATTCTTGCAAGCTCTTCACTTCTTCGCCTTCCATTCCTTGTTTCAGAAGCTTGGTAAGAGTGACAGTTACGCCGCCGGGAGTTGATACGGTTTTGGTTGTTTCCGTCTGAGTGGACACTGAGGTCATCGATGACCCGAGTACTTCCTTGATCTTAGCCAATGTCTTGGGACCCACCAGACCATAACCCGTCGTGTTCTCGCTGCCGCTTGAAGCGATGCCGTGCTTCTTCTGGAAATTCTGGACGGCCTTTCTGGTCAATTGCCCGAAGTATCCCGTCGCCTTCCCTTCCGGATACACTTCCGGATCTTTGGCCAACAACTCCTGCAATTGTTTTACTTCATCATTTTCCATTCCCATTTTAAGAATTTTGGTAATGGTGATGGTGACTCCCGAGGGGGTCGATATTGATTTGGTTATAGTTGCGGCTTCAGAAGAAGTCTGCTGGGTCGAGCTTGTCGCTTGGCCGGAACTTGCTCCGCTAACAGCGGAACTGGCCGAGGAAGATGAGCCTGTTCCGGGGATCACGGTGTAAACGGGGGTAGGAACGGTTCCTCCGCCGCCTCCGCCGGGAGCGCCTCCGCCCCCCGCCAAGGTTTTGGCGGAAACTTCCGAGCTGGCGGCTGATTCAAAGCTGTTGGTATCGTAGGCCGCGATCTTGTAATAGTAGGTCGTTCCGCCGCTCAAGCCGGTATCCGTGTAGGAATTTGTTCCGGCGGCTATCGTGGCGACATTGGCGAATGTTCCGCCGCTGGAAGTGCTTCTGTAGAGATAATATCCCGCCAGATCGCTTTCCCCGTTGGCCGTCCAACTAAGGATCAGCTGACTGGCCGAGGAAGGCGTGGCTATAGCTAAACTGCTTGGCGTATCGGGGGCCGTCGGATCGCTCGCCACCGTCAAAGCGTAAGGCGAGAAGTGTTCGGCTTCGCTCGTCGTAAACAACACCTTGGCCACATTGCTTAAATCCGAAGAGACATCGGAAGCGGCCACGGCGTTGCCGTCGGAGTCATAATATGTGGCAGAAGTGTTGAGAGATTCCCACTCTTTCTGCTCGTTGACCGTGGAAACTTTCAACTGGCTGACCTCGGAGGGAGTATCTATGCCGGAGGTGTCCAGCTCGGCGACGGTATAAGTAAGTTCTATGGTCGCTTTTTTGCCGCTGGAAAGATTCTTGACCTGCGAGCCGCCGGAGTAAGCGTTGATATCCTTGGCTTTGTTGGCCACCACGGTAACGGATGGCGTGTTCGGATAATTGACGGTTTCTTTAGCTGTTATATAAGAATCAGAACCGGATTGGCCGAGAGAGCCGGAATCCAAAGTCACTTTGGTCTTAACCGTCGTGTCTTCAAAAGAACCGGCCGACGTATCCTTAAAGGTGTTGGAGGTGGCCAAAGCGTCCTGAATGCTGCCAGCCGTGGTAAGGGCGATATTCACGCCCGTCACGTTGCCAGTCACGGAAACAGGATTGCTTGAGTAACCAGCCTCGACATATTTGTCGGACGCGGCGTAAACTCTCCATGAACCAGAATCAACACTCAAAGCGTAAGCGCCGCTGGCATCCGCCTGCGTAACAGCCGATCCGCCCGTAACCTTTTCCGCCCTGACGAAGGCGTAGGGCGCGGCCGAGCCGCCCGCCGTTACCGATCCGGAGATGGTGTAAGCGGCGGAGGTCATAATCAGATTTTGCGTCGCGTTGCCGGAAACAGTCAGGGCCTGCGGAGTCATGATGTAGCCGGGCTTGGCCGCCATGATCTTGTAAGTTCCGTCGGCCAGTTTGATATTAAAGCCCGCGGTCGAAGTGGCGGAAACGCCATAGCGCATGCCGTTGGAAGTATTGACCACATCCACCCAGACATCCTTCAGTTCGTTTCCAGCCGTCGCCGAAGTGTGATAAACCACCCCGGAAATAACATTCAACGCGGAGTTGATCACCACTTTAATGATTTCCGCGCCGTCCACGTTAAGAACGGTCTTACCCGCGTCAACGAAGGTGGTGCTGCCGCCGTTATCAGTGTCGTAACTTATGGCGCTTTGCGGCACGGACGGAACGAAGACCCTGACAGTCGTGGAAGACATATTCGGGATCTGCAAGCTGGTGGAAGTGCCGTTGGCTAACTGGGTTCGGTTTCCGGAATTCTTGGACACATCGAACAAGTCTATGAAGGCTTCCGGGATATTGACGAAGTTGCCGGAAGCGTCTTTGAAGTTCACCGTTACGGTGTTTCTGGAATTTACTCTGATATTCCAAGTCGTTGTGGCGACTATGCCGAATTTGGGAATGGCGGTCAAGTCTTCTTTCACGGTGGCGATCTTGCCGTAACCCGGTTTGAAGGCGTCAAGAATGTACTGACTCGTTGAGGTGGCGAGTTCCGGCACTCTCAAAGTGTAAGTTCCGTCCGATCCGGTCTTGGCCTCAAACATCCTGCCGGTAGACGCGTTTCTCGCCGTGATCATCACGTTGGCCAATCCTTCGCCCGCGTCAATTGTCGAATTTGCGCTTTCAAAAACGGTACCCATCACGTTCCAGTAAGTGGTGGAACCGGACGGAGAGAAATTGATGCCTGTTTGATTCGAACCGGAAACAGTTACGTTTTGTCCCGTCATCTGGCCGTAGCCGGGGACATGAGCGTTGACCATCCAAGCGCCGTTATCCACGTACAAAGTGTAGTTGCCGGAGCTGTCGGTCATAGCATCGGCATGGCCGGGGCCGTCCGTTCGGTAAGCGAAGACCGGCGCGTTGGCGATGTAGTTGGAGCCGTCGCTGACCTTGCCGGTAATGGTGTAAGCCGGTTTCTTGATAGTGAGAATGAACGGATTGGCTCCCGTCTGCCCCGTGGAAGGAGTCTTGGAGCCGTCTATGTAGACATAATTGGAAACGGCCGTGGTAACTTCAACGCTCACTTCTTTGCTTTGTCCCATTCCGGGGAAGAATGCGCCGACATTGTACAGGCCTTCGACGACATTGAGCGAGAATTTGCCGGAGCTGTCGGTCTGACCCTGCGTCCCCATTCTTTGCGTTGGAGAGTAAGCGTAGATCATGGCATTCGACATAAGGGTGCCGCTGGCATCCTTCAGGATACCGCTGATGGTCTTGTTCGTGGCGGAGACAGTGAAGGTGTGACTGGACTTCGGCAATCCCGTGTCGGAAAGAACGCAAGCTGAAGGGCATCCCGTCATGTTGAGCTCAAGCGGTTTGGGCATCACCCAAGCCGGAGCGGGCGGCGGACCCATCATCATTCCGTCTTTCGGCATAGCGGGGCCGATGCCCACGAACCACATGCCGTTCTGCTGAGGAATTTTAAGGGTGGTAATATTGCTGTTGGTCAAAGCGCTCGCGCCGGGAGTAACGGTCTTAACCACGAATTGTCCCGGCCCGCCGGCAAAAACATCCAGCTGTTCACTCGCGCTGAAGGTGTTGATCGCCGCTGTAAGATTGATACTTAATGAAACGGCGGCTGTCATCGGAGTCAAAGTGATATTCTTGGTGATGATGCTGGTGGAAGTGGCGCGGACGGGAGACGGCTCGCCGAAACCGAAATAGTCGGTTGAGGTGCCGGAAGGATCAATGTTCGGCTCCATAAAGAGGAAGTAATCGTTGTTTACCGGCAGATCGGTAAATGAGAAGTTGCCGGTGCCTGAAGTGCTGACCGTCCTGGGCATAGGCCCAAGCGCCGGCGAGTGAAGCATCACGGTTACGCCATTAAGGCCGGTTGTTCCGTCGTAAGAACTGAAAATTTGCCCCTGGACGGTTGTCGTCGCCCCGCCGCCGATCGAACCGCCGATATACACCGGATTGACGCTGAATCCCGACTCCAGAATGGTCGTGCCGTCGGCGGACTTGGTCTTGATGTCTAAAGAGTATCCGCTGGTATCCGAGCCTTTGGCGATTGACGGATTTTTGATATCGGTCATACCGAATCTTAAGAAATCGTGCGCGTCGCCGCTTACGCTTCTCGTAGCCGCGTCAAGCGTCAAAGTGACTGATTTGGCCTGAGTGTCCACGGACACTGTCTTAATGCCTATAGTTCCCTCGCCAGGACCGTTGATGTCACGATTGGTGTCATTGAGCATTCTCAAGGAGGCCGAAGAAGTGGCGGCGCAGCAAAGACCGAAGTCGGCAGTGGACGGGAAAGTTATGACGATCTTGCCGTTGGCGGGGATCTGGGCGGAGATAGGAAGCTCGAAGCCGTAGGTGGTGCTGGCGCTAGTCATGTTGTTCATGATCATAATGTTGGCCGGAGGAGCGAATCCCGCGGCGCCTCCCAAACCGGTGAAGGTCTTGGGCGGAGGCGGAGCGCCCGCTCCCGCGCTGGACATGCCGGGATCGATGATGCCGCCCGTATTGGCGAAAGACATAATGGTGCCCGAACCGGAGATCGAAGCGGCGTTATTGCCGGAAATATCTCTGATATTCGCAACCGTGACGGTGAAACTGGAACCGGCGGGCATTCTGATTCCTTGTATCTTGGCTGTCTTTCTGGCGGCGCTGTAGGTAACGCTGTGACCAGCCATGGCGCTTAACGTCATAGATTGGCCTCCGGCGGAAATGGAATATTTGTCCAAACTGGCCGCGTCGGTGGCATTAACAGCTTCGTTGAATGTGACAGCGATGGCAAAGTCGTCCGCGTTGACGAAAGCGATTGATGGCGCGGTGTTATCCGAATTGCTGCTTTCCGTATCGAAAGCGACGGTGTAATTTGCGCCCATGGCCGTACCCGAAACATTCCTAATGCTTGCTCCTTTGACGGTAATTGTCATGCTGCTGTTGGCGGGCAAAAGATTGGTAGCCAAGAGTGTTCCTTCTTTGGAACCCGGGTCATAACTGAAAGAACTTGGCAAATTGGCGCCGCCGGTGGATAAAGTCACCGCTCCTGAAGTGGCAGTGGAAAAATCAATATGGTCGCCAAAAGGGAAAGTGAAGATAATATTGTTCAAAGGCACGCTGGCCGCTCCCGCCTGAACGCCGATCACCCCCATGACGGTCGGGGCGGTATTATCCGCCGTTCCGGTGCCGAACGGAATATTCCATTGCGGCATCGGCAGAAGAATACCATTGGAGCTTTTTACACCCGCGGTGTCGCTCATGCCGTCCTGGCCGTCAATTTCAATTTCATATTTCGAGTTGTCGCTCAGAGCGGGCAGTCCGGTGATAGTAAGAGTGGTCGTGGTGGCATCGTATGAGAAAGTGGAAGGGGCGGTCATCACCGTCCTCACGCCGGAAGGATAGTTGTAAAGTTTGATGTTGGCGGCCGTAAGCGTGCTCGCGTCCATCGCCTGGCTGAAGGTGATGAAGAATTTGGCGATGTTGGTCGGCATGTTGAAGCTGCCCGGGAACGGCAAGCTGTTTATGACGCTGGGCGGAACGACGTTGGTCATGCTTTGGCCCGAACCCCCGGTGGTGAAGCTTATTCTGTACGACTGGATGCCGTTCTGGAAAGAGTCCTGATCCATCTGGTTGCCGGACAAGTCCCGGATGGCCGAAGCGGTGCTGGTGCCGACTTCGAAAGTGTAAGTCGTGTTGGAAGAAAGCGCCCCGGACAAAACGCATTTGGCGGAGGGTTCGAAGTTCCCTGGCGTAGGATTATAAGTAATGGAAGAACAAAGATTCGTATCGCTTCCTGATGCTTTGAGTGTGACAGATGTCGTGGCGCTGGCCGAAGCGATCGTGCCGGATTGCAAAGCTTTGTCGAAATTGAAACCGATAAAAGTCATATCGGTCGGGACATTGGTCATGCCGGTGTTCGGATAAGAACCCATTATTCTCGGAACGGAATTGTCCACGAATCCCCCGTTGCCGAAAGGCATTTCCCCGGGACTTGAACCGTTTTGCGGATTGGCCGCTGACTGGGCCAGGAATTCCGCCGAGTTGTCATCCCTGTCCGCTCCGTTACCCTTCATGTAGTGCGCTCCGCCGGAGACAAGATCAGCGGCAGTGGAGGTGGCGCTGGGATAACCTTGAGCGATCCGCTCCAAGCTTCCGCCCGTTTCAGCTAAAGCGGCGGCGCAAGCCGATCCGGCGGTGTCCGTATTCTCGCAGTTGGCCGCGGGCTGAGTTCCCCACCCAAGAAGATCCACTTTGCTGCTGGTAGCATTCGCGACGGTTGTTGAAGTAGCTATAGATAAACCGCCGTTAGCCGCCAACAAGTCGTTGGCAAGATTGTTGAATGTCGCGTCAGCCGACACGGAACCGCTATAATTGGTCGCCGAAGTCAGCAGGAAGTAACCGAAGGGTTTGATATATTTTTTGCCAGCTGGAAAAGTAAGCGTGGAGGCCGCCCCGCCGGCAACTCCCCCGTCGGAATTAAAACCAAAAACCGCCAGATTTCCATCTGTCTTGATTTGGCTCAAGTTGATGAATATTTCGTAAGGATTGTAAAGCTCCACAAACTCATCCTTGGCATTGCCTGTCGATCCCGCCTTTACTTCGCTGATCTTTATCGGAATGGTTTTTTGCAATGTTATTTTTTTCGGATTATCCACCGGATCGGTTCCGATCGCTCCGGCGCTTGTTGAAGCATAGTTGGCTGCCATGACGATATCGAAGGCGTTCCCGTTTACCATGCCGCTCATCGCGGAAGTGGAAGCGACCAAATAAAATTCCGAATTGGAATTCGGAACGGTGTAAGGACTTGAGGTCATATCGATGACGATCAGCGTGGTCGTGGAAAGATCCGCCGAAGCTTTATAGGAACCCGTTATGTAAGCATCCTCGTCCGGATTGAATCCCCAATTGATTCCGGTCTCTCTGTAAAGAGAAACTCCGGAAATCTGGGTCAGGTTATCCATGGTGGACGACGCGCGAATATTAAAACCAACTTTAGTGAGAGTGGCAGAACCATCTCCCGTAAGCATAAAGCTGGCAATCGGAATAACTGTCCGGGGGCCGATCGTAATGTCATTGAAGGGACGATACATCGGCGGGCCGGATTCCGTGATGGCGGCCTCGGCAAAATCGGCTGCGCCGAAAACGGCGCCGACCGCCAAAACCGCGCTAAACAAAAACAGAAAAATTTTACGCATAAAATTTAACTTAAGCTGATAATAAATTTATAAATTTACGCCTTCCAAAATTCGCCCTGCCAAGGCAAACACAGGACTAAACGTAAAGCTCAAAGCGCAAAACTCAAAACTACAACTTAAAACATAAATCTTTAAATTTTCATTTGTAATTTTGATTTTTAAATTTTAAATTTTTGACATTTTTATAATACACCATCAAAAAATAAAAACCACAAGCGCAAGCCTGTGGAAAACAATTTTTATCGGACATTTTTAATGGACATTGTGTCCGATAGAGCTTAATGGCTTGAAAACTAGCTTTTGTTGTTAAGCCAAAGAGTTTTAAGAGTATCTTCCAGCTTCTGGTCAGCGATAAGTTTGTGATTTATCTTATCCACCGCTTCAAACAATTCTGGCTTGATGCCCTTATATTTAAAAAACTTGATCAAAGTTTTCAGATCCTTTGGCAGACACTTCCCTCCAAACCCGCGATAACCCTTGTGAATCACTTCCAAGTGATGGCCGCCGATCCACGGCTCGGAAAGCATCAAATCTTTGACCTGATCGTAATCAACGCAAGAAGCCTCGCACAAATCGTAAACTTGATTAGCGAAAATAACTTTTACGGCGAAAAAAGCGTTGCGAACGAATTTGAAAATTTCCGAAGCGGAAGATGGAATAGTCACAACTTCCTTCGCCGGAGGAAGAATTTTGAGAACCGATTTTGCTAATTTTTTGCTCTTTTCGGTGCAACCTATAATTTGAAAGATCGGCTTGGAAAAATCCTTCCAGGCGGTAGCCTCCGTCAGGAACTCCGGACTGTGAAAAAAATAATGTTCGGAAAATTCTTTTTGAAGTTCTTCGGTACTGCCTATGGGAATGGTTGATTTTATTACGAAAATCTTCGGCTCCGAAAAAAGAGAAATTATTTCTTTAAATGAGCTAAGATCAACGCCTCCTTTATGATTTTCCTTGTGCGGGGTTGGCAGACACAAAAAGATCATGTCGGCGGGCAATAAATCTTCCGCCTTGCCTATATTTTTGAATTTGTCATACCCGAAAGTCTTGAGTCTTTTGGATTTAAACCATTTTTGCGCTTGGCCGCCAACCATCCCAAGGCCTGCAATCCCAATAATCGGTTTTTTTGCATTTTTTGGCATTTGTTTACTAAGACAACCACTCTTTCTTAAGTTCTTCGATTCCCTCTTCCAAGGATACAGTCGGTTGCCAACCTAATAATTCGCCGGCTTTTTTATTGTCCGCCAAGGTATGCCTTGGCTCCAGTCTTGGCTCTATGTAAACCTTTGGCCCCCCTATTATATCGGCTATTCTATTAATGCTGTAATTTTTCCCGGCACCCACATTTAAGACTTCGCCATTACCAACCTTATCGCTTTCCATGGCAAGAATATTGGCCATGACAACATCTTTAACGTGAGTGAAGTCTCTGGTTTGTTCTCCATCCGGCACAATGGTCATCGGCTTACCTTCTTTTCTTTGCTTTAAGAACCTGCCTATGACAAGCGAGTAAGGACTATCGGCGTCAAACCTGGGGCCATAAACATTGAAGTATCTAAGAGAAGCGGTCTTTAAGCCGTAAATTCTGCTGAAAATAGAACAATTCAACTCTCCTACATATTTTTGCAAACCATATGGACTGATAGGATTAGCTTTCATTTCTTCATTGAGCGGCATTTTGTCCTGGTCTCCATAAGCGGAACTGGAAGCGGAATAGATAAATTTTTTTACGCCGGAGTCTTTTGCCGCAACAAGCAGATTCAGCGTGCCTCCCACATTCACATCATTGGTCTCCTTAGGATTTTGTATGGAAACCTGAACGCGAGGCAAGGCGGCCAGATGGAAAACATAATTGACGCCTTCCATGACTTTTTTAACGGCCTCAAAATCCCTTATATCTCCCTCGACAAACTCAGCCATCGGATTAACTCTTTCTTTTTTCCCTCCCGACAAATTATCAATAACCCTAACCCCAAAACCGCGCTCTATAAGAGCGTCAACCAAATGAGAACCAATAAACCCGGCCCCGCCGGTAACGAGAAGTTTAATTGCAGACATATTTAACTCAAAAATACCATTTTTATCTAAAAAATCAATAACTTTGCTTGATCCGAAGACTAGAAAAAACTGTTTTATAGGATATCATATAATCATGAGTATATGGTTTTTATTCGCTTCGGGAACGGCAATATTCAATTCTTTAGATCAAGTTATTCAAAAACTTGCCATTCTTAAAACCAACTATCAAAAAACAACTATTGTATTTATATCAACCGCCTCAGCATCGGTTATGTTATTCATTTTTTCCTTTTTTAACGGAATTCCAAGCGTTGATAAACAGTTTTGGTTGGCTGTTTTGGCAACTGGATTACTTAATGCTCTTGCCTATCCGCTGATTTTGAGAGATTATCAGCTTGGCGAATTTTCGTCTGTTTATTCCATGACTCTGCTGACGCCGGTTTTTTTGTTCGGAACATCTTTTTTAACCCTGGGAGAAAAACCGACAATTTTTGGCACTGCTGGAGTATTGCTTACCATTCTTGGGGTTTGGCTCATTATCACCCACAATGGCGACCATAAAAATATTCCCAGCTACTCAAAAGGAAATTTGTTAGGAGTCTTGGTTGCTTTTATTTGGTCAATTACGGCAAATTTCGACAAGATAGCAGTGATCCATTCTGACCGATTCTTTGCCACCGCCGTCGTCTTTGGAATAATATCTTCCGGACAACTTATCTACCTCCTTTCAAATCACCTGCGTTCCATAAAAAATAATTTCAGAACTGTGTTAGATAAAAAAATTGTAGATATAAAAGATTTTGTTTTACGGGAATAATTTTATTGGTGGCATTGGGGGCTATAATAGCAATTCAGAGTTATTTGCAAAACCGGGCTCTTTCAACAGGAGCCGTCACTTATACAATAACCATGAAACGAGCAGGGGTACTCTTTGGCATTTTATGGGGCTGGCTTTTCTTTAAAGAGACAATCATTTTCAGAAAAATCCTTGGTATAATTATCGCCATTGCAGGTATCTCTATTATTATTTTTTCCGCATAACAATAATAACTGTGACCACAAAAAATTAAAAAACTTACCACAAAGACTTGTCATTTCTCGGCAATAATGTATAAATTAGGAAAGTTTTGTAATTTGTCTGTTGGTTTATGGGTAAACTTTGTTATTTAACAATAAAATAATATAAAGGAGAACCTAATGAATGGTGATGTTTTGCAAATTGGTAAAAAAGTTGTTGGGGACGGAGAACCAGTGTTCATAATCGCTGAGATTGGAATAAACCACAATGGTTCCCTGGAAACAACCAGGAAAATGATTGACGTGGCAGTTAACTCTGGGTGCGATGCGGTAAAATTCCAAAAGAGGACTATAGATATAGTCTATAGTGAAGAGGAATTAAACAAACCCAGAGCCGTTCCGGCCGATATTATTGTTTCCGCCATTGGCCGCAAAGTTCTTAGAGATGATGATGTTAAGAGGTTAACGGATTCAAACTTGCAAAACACAACGAACGGGGATTTGAAAAGGGCGCTGGAACTTACTCTCATGGAATATCAAGAAATAGACGATTATTGCCGAAAAAAAGACATTCTATGGTTTGCTTCCCCTTGGGATGAAAAATCCGTTGATTTTTTGGAAAGATTTGATCCTCCATGCTACAAGATTGCCTCAGCTTCACTTACCGATGATGAATTGCTTAGATACATACGCAACAAAGGAAGACCCATTATTCTATCCACAGGGATGAGTGATATGGAAATGATAAAACATGCGATTGAAATTCTTGGAAAAAAGGATTTGATCATCATGCACTGTACAAGTGTTTATCAACAAACTGAAGAAGGCGACCATGGCTTAGGAATGATCAATCTGGAAGGAATCAGAACCCTTAAAAAGGAATTCGACGTTCCGGTTGGTTTTTCCAGTCACGATACGGGTATAATGCCAACCTACGCTTCATTGGCTTTCGGAGCCTGTGCGATAGAAAAGCATCTAACCTTATACAGGGCGATGTGGGGCAGTGACCAAGCCGCATCCATTGAACCGGATAACTTGAGAAGACTGTGCCGAGCTGCAAGAGAATTTTCTTTAGTGAGAGGAGACGGAATAATAAAAATTTATCCCGAGGAAATACCTATTATGAAAAAATTAAGGAGGAAGGTATAAAAAATAAGAAATCCTGAAGGTTTCTCCAAAATGGTTGCTATCTAAAATAGCAACCATTTTTTATTTTATTTTTTATGATATATTGTTTAATATGAAAAAAAGGAAGAAAGTATTGGCAATTATACCTGCCAGGGGCGGTTCAAAATCCATACCCAAAAAAAATATTTATCTGATTTTAGGAAAACCCCTGATTTTTTTTACAATAGAAGCCGCCAAAAGAGCCAAGTTAATTGACCGAATAATTGTCTCGACCGATAGCGCAGAAATAGCGGAAGTTGCTAAAAAGTGCGGAGCTGAAGTTCCTTTTCTGAGGCCGCGAAAACTTTCCGGAGACAAAACGCCTGACTTGCCAGTGTTTCAACATACACTGATGTGGCTGAAAGAAAAGGAAGATTACACTCCGGACTTGGTTGTTCATTTATGGCCAACCTCGCCACTTAGGGATCCAAAAGATATAGACAAGGCGATTAAAAATATTTTTTCTAAACCCGAAGCTGATTCTATCAGATCAATTACAACGCCTTCCCAGGTTCCCTTTAAAATGTGGACGATAAATAAAAAAGGGTCCCTTGCGCCTATTATGAAATCGACATTCAAAGAAATTTACAAAAAAGGCTTGGAGCCGCATTCTATGCCCCGTCAACTTTTGCCTAAGACATTTGTTCAGACCGGCTATCTTTCCGTTATTCGGCCAAAGACAATAATGGGAAAAAACTCAATGCACGGCGAGATTATTATCCCATTCCTTCACGACCCCGCTCTTTACACAGAATTTGACTCTTTAAAAGATCTATTCCATACAGAATACAATTTAAAAAAGTATTTTAAATCTTAAGAAAAACATTCACGACTGTTTCTTCTGACAGTAACCGACCAGGCTCATTCCGATAAATGGCGATATTCCCTTTTTAATTAAGAAATTGTCTATCGAAATTATTTTAAATAAACAAAAATTTAAGAAATTAGGCATTGCAATATAATCAATCTTGGGCTCCGACTTTTTCTTCATAAGCCTTAAAATAAATGTGGGCGGTAAAAGTAATGAATTCCAATAAAAAATTTTCAGATTTCTGAAATTTCCGATTAAATTTTTTACAGTTTCTTTGCTGTATCTCCTATAATGACCAAGCGCCTTATCATGGCTGCTAAAAAGGAACTGGAAGGCGGGCACCATAAAAATAAAGGTTCCTCCATGTTTTAAAACCCTATAGACTTCAGATACGGCTTTCTTGTCATCCTTAATGTGCTCCAACACATCCGAAGCAATGACCAAATCAAAAAGATTATCTCCGTAAGGAATATCGCAGGCATCAGCAACTTTTTTCTCTTCGCAAAGATTGTCATCAATCGAATCCACAGCTCCCGCCTCCACATCTAAAACATAATTACGTCCAAACTTTGCCAAAATTTCGAGGTCGCCCCCCATACCCGCGCCGATATTTAAAATCCTTAAGTTTGTTTGACCATGGCTAACTTTTTGCGCTAGATTTTCGATCAGAAATTTCTTGCTTTTTAGCCAAAAACTATCTTCGGTATATCCCACCTTAAAATCTTTATAATCCATGCGATTCTTTATAATTTGACTGATTAAGGAAATAATGTTATTAAGTATCAGTATTATATCATGTATTTTAACAAGTTAATAATAAATTCTTAGAGAAAGGAGAGTAATCTTAATGTTAAAAATAGGAATTTTGCAAGGAAGATTGACCCCGTCAAACGGCAGAGGAATACAGTTTTTTCCGACAGATAATTGGCAAAATGAATTTAGACTTGCCAAAGGGATCGGCTTTAGCCATGTTGAGTTACTGATTAAGAACGATCATACAATCAAAAACAATCCATTCATGGAACAAAAAGGAGTAACGAAAATTAAGGACATAGCAGATGCCTCAGGTATCGAGATTGATTCAGTACACGGATTTTTTTTAAGATCAACTGATTATCCTGAGACTCTTAATCACCTTATTAAGCAAGCAGCAATGATTGGCGCAAAAACAGTGCTTATCCCTTTTTTCCATAACAATCTTCTCACCGATTTATCGGTAAAAAAGGATGCGGCGCGTTTGATAAGCTCTTGCTTGGACACCTGTGAAAAAACGGGTGTTAGATTAGGAATAGAAACAGAACTAATGGCAGATGACCTATTGGAAATAATCAATTCCTTTGATTCCTCTTTCGTGGGTTCTTATTACGACATCGGCAATATGGCAAGCATAGGGGCGGACACGGCGGCGGAAATTCTTAAGATCAACAAAATGATTTTTGGCATTCATATCAAAGACAGATTGGCCAACAAAGGAGAGACAGTGCCTATTGGCACTGGGTGCGTAGATTTCCAGAAAACTTTACAAGCTCTTAAGGAAATTAGATTTAGCGGCCCGATGATAATTCATGGGGCAAGACAGAATAAAGTAAACGACTTTGATTTAAATTCAAGATACTTTAATTACATTAATTCAATACTGACGCAAATTTAGGAAAGGAGACTAAGAATGGCATTAAATAAAAAATTGGACAGGGATTTCATTGCAAATTTGTTTTCTCTCCAAGGTATGACTGCCATCATAACAGGTGGGGCAGGAAGACTAGGTGTTCAATATGTCACAGCCCTTAAAAAAGCAGGGGCTAATGTCGTTTCTTTTGATGTGGTCATAAACAACGCTTTGGGTAAGAATATTCAACAAGAAAAAGTTGACATTACCAAAAAAGATGATGTTTTCCGAGCCACTGATATTGTTGAACAAAAATACGGTTCAGTGGATATTCTTATTAATAATGCCGCTTTTAATCCAAAGGTGGGCAAAGATGCTGATTCAACAGGAAGCGAATGTTGGCTTCCTCATGAAGACTACCCGCAAAGTTTATGGCTTAAAGAATTTGATATCGGTCTAAACGGCGCAATGTATTGCACCCAAGCCTCAGCTCGCCACATGATAAGACAAAACAGCGGGATTATACTTAACATTGCTTCCACTTCGGCAATCACAGCTCCAGACCATCGGAAGTATGAGAAAGGCAAATTTAAATCGGCTGCTTACCCGGTGGTAAAAACAGCATTGTTGGGTTTAACGAGAAGTTGGGCGGCTTATTTTGCTTCCACTGCTCCAAATGTGCGAGTAAATTCCGTATGCCTGGGAGCCGTTAATTTCGGATCAATGGAACCGGAATTTTTGGCCAAATTAGGTCAAAGAAACATGTTAGGGCGGCCTGCAAAGCCGGATGAATACAACGGATTGATTCTTTTCCTCTGTTCAGATGCTTCCTCTTTTATCACTGGCAGTATTGTAACGGCAGACGGCGGACAAACTGTTTGGTAAAAAACAAATTAATTCAAGGAGAAAAAAATGAAATTTTTAATCTGCGGACTGGGAAGTATCGGAAAAAGGCACTTGGAAAACTTGGAAAAGCTGGGTGTAAAATGTGAAGACATTCTTATTTACCGAACCGGCAAGGGAACAAAAAACTTCGGAGACAAAGTTTTATCCGAACACGGCGGCAAACATCCAGTATTCTACTCTATTGATGACGCATTAAAAGAAAAACCGACAGCGGCAATAATAACAAACCCCACTTCTCTTCACATTCCTATGGCCATAACCGCGGCACAAGCAGGATGTCATATTTTTTTGGAAAAACCAATATCGCATTCATTGGAAAAAGTGGACGACCTAAAGAAAATTACGGAAAGGAAGAGATTGAAAGTTTTTGTTGCTTATCAACTACGTTTTCATCCCCTGTTTAAGCAAATCCAAAAATGGTTAAACGAGGAGAGGATTGGCAAAGTCTTATGCGTCCACATGGAAATGGCGGAAAGATTAACTGATTGGCATCCCTGGGAAGACTACCGCGCGTCATATGCTAGCCGTGAAGATCTTGGCGGAGGTGTGGTTCTGACTCAAAGCCATGAACTTGATATGCTTTATTCTCTATTCGGCAAATCGGAATGGATTTTTGCGACTGGAGGGAAACTAAGCAATCTTGATATTGAAGTTGAGGATATGGCAAAAAGCATTATGCAATTTCCAAACGGCGTCATCGCTTCCCTTCATGTGGATTATTTCAAAAAACCGCCGAGCAGATTCATAGAAATCACAGGGGCAAAAGGGAGAATCCGTTGGGATTATTTCAAAAAGGAAGCTAAGATTATACCAATGGAAGGCAATGAAGAAATTATTAATGAGCCAGCTGGCTATGAAAGAAATATGATGTACATTGAAATAATGTCGCATTTTCTTAAAGCACTTTCAGGGAAGGCAGAGGAGCTGGTGGATTTGGAACAAGGTAAAACTGTGCTTGAAATGGCCTTAAGAACAAAACAATCAATTCTCTCAAGAAAAATAATCTAAGTTATTAAGCCCATCAGCTCTTCTTAAGAAGAGCTGATTTTTGTTATTCTTCTTATAAGGTAAGGGGTCCTGTCCTTCCCTTCAAAATAGATTTTTGCCATCATTTCCCCTAAAAAACCCCACATAAAAAATATGAAACCCATAATAAAAAAAAGTGAAGCTATTACGGGCAAGGGAGTTTGGGCCAAATTTCTCACTTGAAGAATTTTTAAGGCAATCGCGGCAATCGCGGCAATAATTCCTAAAAAGATGCTCGTTATTCCCCAAGTGCCGAAAAAAACCAACGGCCTCCTCATGTGTTTCTGTAAAAAAACAACAGACAGCAAATCCCCAATATTTTTAAATAATCCGGAAAATTTTACTTTTGATTTCCCATTTATTCTTGGAAAATGATTTACTGGTATTTCTGCAACCATCGCACCTTTCATAAAGAGAATGGCCGGAAGAAAAGCGTGAGTTTCTCCATACAATGATATATTATTTAGAATATCTTTCCTGTAAGCTTTTAAAGCGCAACCATAATCATGCAAACGAAGCCCGGTCATTTTATATGTAATCCAGTTTGCCAACAATGAAACAAATCTTCTTAACCAAATATCTTCTCTTTTAAGACGCCACCCCGAAACTATGTCAAAACCTTCATTGAGCTTATTCAAAAGTTTCGGAATATCAGCTGGATCATTTTGCCTGTCCCCATCTATCAATATAATTATATCACCTTCGGCATTTTTAATTCCGGCATCTATTCCGGTTGTTTGATTTATATTTTTTGCTATTTCAATTATCTTTATAGGAGATAGTTCTTTTAGTTTCCGAAGCGTGCCGTCGGTAGATCCGTTGTCAACCGCTATGATTTCATATTCCATACCAACAGAGACCATGGCTTCTTTTATTCTGGCATGAAGCAAATTGACATTATCTTCTTCATTGTACGCGGGGAAAATAATGGATATCATTGTTTAAAGATAAAGCAAAAGGCAGGAATTTGCAACAAATCCTGCCTTTTTGTTCACTTTAACCAGGCTTGAAAATCAGTCAAAAACTGATTAATCACTTCATCTGTTTTAAAGTGATTAATCATTCCCGGAAATAATTTCGGAGGAATCGTGACAATATCCGCTCCGCAAAAGCCCGCATCCATAATATCAGAGGCAGAGCGAATGCTTCCGATTATTAATTTAGTTTCTGAATAATTTTGCGTTAGAAATTTTTTGACTTTCTTCACAACGAGAGCAGGATCAAAATCTTCTTCTCTTAAAGTTTTTTCTTTTATAACTTTATCCCTCTCTTCTTTGAAGTTTTCATCTTGACCTCCATCCCGTATCCTTCCCCAAAAAAGAGAAACATACTTTGATCCGGCGGCAGCGGCCATAATGGCCTGAGTTACTGTCATGCAACACGTGCAATTAACACTAAAACCATCCTTTGCCAATTTTCTAATGATCTCAAGTTCGTCCCAACCAATGTGCACTTTGATGCTTAGTTCCGGCAGATTAAGAATTTTTTGAAACTCCTTAGCCTGTCTCTCAATTTCTTCAGGTACTTTTGAAAAAACTTCAATGCTCAAGTGAGTATTTGGCCTGTATTTTTTAATCAGCTCTCCTATCTTAATTAACAATGAATTAAAGTCCGTTTTTTCTTCTTTCGCGACAATTGAAGGATTCGTTGTAATGCCTCTTATAAACCCTCGCTTAAGAGCCTCTTCTATCTCTTCAAGATTGGCCGAATCAATAAAAATTTCCATCGTTTCTCTTTCTCCTTTCGTTCTTCTCTATAATCCTTGCCACCTCCAAAATATTTTTCGCAACAAAATCATATTTATTGCAAATTGTCTTCAAAGAATCGCTTACGAGCAAAGTCTTACATCCGACAGACTTACCGGCCTCCATGTCAGAAACAGAATCGCCAACCATATAAGAATTCCCCAGGTCTATATTCCATTTCCGAGCCGCTTCTATCAGCATTCCAGGTTTTGGTTTTTTGCAATTGCAATTTTCATGCCTTCCGTGGAAGCAAATAAAAATATCATCAAAACCAAGAGCGAAGATGTCCGCCATAATTTTATTATGCTCTTCCCGTGGCAGTAAACCGTATCCTATGTCAGGCTGATTAGTTACCAGAAATTTGAGTAAATTTAACCTTCCTAAGGCATCTAAGGAACTCTTTGTTTCCTGATATATTTCAAGCTCTCTGTAACTCCATGGGGCCGAATAACAAATTCGTCTTCCGCACACATCAATTCCAGGCCTATGCACAAGTTTGTTGATTACACCGTCTCTATCAATAAAAACAGCTCTCTTTCTACATTTGTCTCTCATTCATAAGCTCCTTTAAACGAAATGTGATCAGGTGTGACAACCAAAGATGAAAAGATTCTACCAATGGCGTGGAATTAACAGGAACCACCAAGGATATGTCGCAAATCTTTGCCATTATTCCGCCGTCAAACCCGGAAAATCCGATCGTCAAGCCTCTTTTATCTTTTGCAAAATTAATAGCTTGAACAAGATTTTGAGACCACAAGCCAGCTTTGTCACTGCCCGCGCCGCCATGCACGCTAAAAACAACAAGTAAATCCTCCGGATTAAATAACGCATTCAGTTGACAAAAAAAGAGTTGTTCTTTCCCCCAGTCGTTTATGATCGCGCTATTTAAAGGAACATTGTCCAAAGAAATAGCTTTTATGCCAGCACCTGAAGGTGAATCTGTTGTTGTCTTCATCAAATCTGCCGCAAAATGAGTTGCCGTAGAAGCCGATCCTCCATTCCCTATGACAAAAACATTTCTTCTTTTTTTCCACGCATCAGAAAGATTTTCAACTATCTGGTCAATTTTTGCGGCGCATTTTTTTAAGTCCATAATACAAGCGACAGATTCAGAACAGTATTTTAGAATGTATTTATTCGTCATATTGCGTCTTCCTTTCTGTAATTTTCAAAAATCAACGTCCAAAAATCTCGTGCCTTGATAATCAATCCCAAAAGCTACCTGTCTTAACCCGTTTTCAGACAATATTTTTTTTACTCCGCCAATCTTTTCTCCAGAGCAGTAAAAAAGGAAATATCCTCCCCCGCCCGCTCCTATTAATTTTCCGCCCATAGCGCCATTTTTTATGGCCAGGTCGTAAATACTGTCAAAATAATCCGAGCTTATGTTGCTTGACATCTGCTTTTTAAGCGCCCAATGTTTGCGCATATTAACCCCAAATCGATCTAAATCTCCCAATTCGAAATTTTTTAAGATATCAAGACCAATCTCTTTGGTTATATGCTTTGCCTCGATGGCTTTTTTTCGGTCCTGCTGCCCTAAGACATCAGCGCTATTTCTCCTGACCCCCGTATAGAAAAGCAGTGTTTGATTCAGAAATCTTTTAACCGTTTCTTCCGCAATCTCAGGGTGATAGAAAGTAACATTATTACTTTTATCGATCTCCAGTACAACAAAGCCTCCTAACGCAGCTAGATAAGGATCTTGAGCTCCGTCAGGCCAACCAAGATTCTGCGTAACCTTGAAAGCTTCTTGGGCCAATTTTTCCTGAGAGACGGGTCTTTCTTTAAAGCAATGAAGAGCATTTAAAAGACCGACGGCGCAACTTCCAGAAGAGCCAAGTCCGGTCCCTGCCGGCGTATCGCTTTGGAAAGTAATGTCTATATTGGCTGAAACGCCTAGCATTTTTAGCGACTCTCTGCTGATATTGTGCTTAAGATCACAATGATGTGCCACCGCCTCATATTGGGAATATCTAACATGCACATCCTCATCTATCACAGGTTTTGTGACAAAAACTTTAAAGTAAAGATTGATGGCTACGCCAAATATAAACCCGCCGAAATTCCTGCAATAGGAAGGTAGATCCGTTCCCCCGCCTCCCAAAGAGATACGGAATGGCGTTTTTGTAATAATCATGCTTCCTCCTTTCTTAGTTCTCTCAATTTCATCTTCAATTCTATTCTTTTAATATCTTCAGGGGTTGTTATGTCCCCTAAAAATTCTTCTGAAATAACAGCTTTTACTTTCTTTTTTTTGGCAAACTGAGCCAGCAAAGCTGATAGATAATACTCCCCTTTTGCTCCCCTTGCAGCCTCACACTCAAAAATTCCTCCGTCAATAACCATTATTCCGCCTGCCACCATATCAGAGGATGGATTCTCCGGTTTCTCCTCAATATTTATCAGATAGCCGCTTTGATCAATCTTCGCGACTCCACCCGCCCATGGTTTTTCCGATTTAAAAACTATTACAGAAAATCTTTCTTTGAGGCAATTTTCTATATCCTCTTTTAAAACCAACTCGTCACCATAGAGTGCCAAGAATCTTTCTTCTCTTCCGATGGATTTACTTGCCGCCAGGAAACTATGAGCGGTCCCCAGAGGAGAACCGGCAGCATAACTTATTTTACGATCCATGAATTCTCTGCCAAAAAAATTTTTAATTTTTTCAGCCAGATACCTTACAACCAGCACAACTTCTTCTACTTCCTTTGGAAGAGATTCAAGGATATGAGAGAGAATAGGCTTGTTGTTTATTTTAATGAGCGGTTTTGGTCTTTCAAGCGTTATAGGACGCATCCTTCTTCCTTCTCCAGCAGCTAAAATAACAACTTTCATTCTATCAATTCCTCCTATTAAATTTTAAAAGGTCAATCACTTACTTAGACTTTTCTAGCATTATTAGCGATGATTGTCCAGCAATACGCAGGACTTGATTAATTGTCTCTAAAAGCCTTAAACAAAAGTTTTATTAAAGCGTAAGGACTTGAAAAAATACTGGCTGTTATGAAGTTTTCATGGGTGCAATGACACCTGCCTTTTTTGATCGTTTCCCTTATTTTTTGATTTTCTTCGGAGTTCCAAAGTTCTTTAAAATCATAATTATAATCTCTTATGTTGCCTATTTTTTCATTCCTCCCCTCGCATGGGAAAACAGCGCCATCCGCGTAAATTACTCCGGCGTTTACACCCGCCGTGCAATTAAAACCCCACCATTTATTTTCCACTCTGGCTTTTAAAACCGCTTCTTCGACCATCTTATCCTTAGCGTTTATATTAAAGTAGGCGTGGTGTTGTCTTTTTATATTGTAAGAACCCACTAAATCATTGAGCGTTTTATAATTACTCATCTTAACATCTTTGATGGCTGGTTCTTTGGGATCCCCCCGGACTACCGTGTCGCAAATATAACTTACATCCAGAGCCTTTATTTCCTCAAAGATTAAGGCCAAACGGTCTTGGTTGCTTTTGTTTAAGTCCAATCCGATTACCGTCTTCATTTTGGGATAAATTTCTCTTAATTTATTAAGTTTAAGCAAAGTATTGACGGCATTATCATATGTCCCAGCCACGCCTCTATTATTATCATGACCTTTTCGGGTATCATCCAGGCTTACACAAACATCAACGTTAAGATCTGGGCATTTCTCCAATATTTGTTGGACTCCTGCAATTATTTTTTCTGTAAAAAAACCATTAGTGTTTATCCCTAAATTTATCAGGTTGTTATTTTTGTAGAATATTTCGGCAATTTGAGGAAAGTCTGGCCTTAAACTTGGTTCGCCGCCGGTTAAACGCAAGTAAGGCAAATCTTCCATGCTTAATGATATTTTCTGAATTTCTTCAAGGCTCAGGAATTTTTCCTCTTTATTTAGTTCTTTCCAATAAAAACAATGTTTACAACGCAAATTGCATTTGCTCGTTATGAAAAAAATCAAGTAAAGCGGCGTCCCACTCTTTTTTAGCACGGCTCTCCGCAAATATTTCAATCCCCTTATGTACCCGACAAGATTGTTAAACTTATATTCATTCATATCTTTTAACTATAACTTTTTCTTTTAAAACAGCAAAGAGAGAAACTGCCGTGCCTAATCCCATTGCCAATGAATCAGCAAAAGTTATAAAAAGCGCCTTAAGCAGAAAAAAGAAGCCGTTCGCTTTAAACAAATAGAACCAAAAGCCACAATTTATCCCCACAAAAAAGGAAATAACAAGAACCAAAGGAAAAATAAAAATTTTATATGAGATAATTGTTGCTATCGCTAAGGCCGAAATAAGAAAAGAAATCGGCATATTAAAATAAATATTTAATGGTCTCATGGAAAAAAAACTTTTTTCTTTTTTTTCTTTTTTAAAAAAGTTTTTTAAAAAAAGGCGGGATATTTCCTTCCCCCTGCGATAATCGGTCTTCATTAATTTTTTAAAATTATACTTTTTTAAGTGCTCAGCCTCTATTTCTTTGTTTATTTCTATATGATGGCCCATCTTTGTCAACCTCATACCCAGGTCAATATCTTCCCCGAATTTTTTCGGCATAACGTCAAATCCCTTAACTTCTTCAAATAAGTCTCTCGAAACAAAAGCAAAAGACGTATCCAAAGTATGAGTCCTTTCTTTTTGTTTAAGATAATAATAACACAGATAAAGATTCTTATACTGACTGCTTGCGTTTTGATATCGCATCTGCCGCGAAAAAGAGGCAAAAAAAACTTTTCTGTTTTTTTCCTTTAGGCAATCTTCAGCCAATTTCAAACAATTTTTCGGTAGAACCACATCAGCGTCAAGAAAGAACAGAAAGTCTCCTTTGGCCTGTTTGGCGCCGATATTTCTAGCCGCAGCGGGACCATTATTACTGCCTGATTTTATCAATCTGAAAGGAAAACCGGAGGCTATTTCAGCAGAATTGTCGGTCGAAGCATCGTCAACCACAGTAACATCATAATCTTCCTTGCTATAATCAAGATTCAGAACAGCATCTAAACAGTCCTTTATGGTCAAGGAGCTGTTATAAAGCGGTATTATAATAGAAAATTTAGGATTCAATAGACTTAAAAAGAAAAGCTGCGATATCGATTACTTAATCTTAATTATTCGTTTTTCTTGACAACATACCCTCCGATACCATCATTTTCAGCAAAAATAAGATAATCCATTTCTGTTCCTAAAAAACACCTCATGGCGTCATTGGGAGTTTCTATTATCGGCTCTCCCGCGTCGTTAAACGATGTATTGATTAGCAGCGGAACGCCAGTCAGATTATAAAATTCATTAATTAAATTGTAATATAATCCATTATGCTCCGCTGAGACTGTTTGAATTCTACAAGTTTCATCTACATGAACAAGAGAAGGGATAAGCGGAAGTTTGTCTTTTTTAATTTTAGGAACAAATAACATGAACGGACTTTCATGCTTTATTTCAAAATAATCAGAAGCCTTATCTTCTAAAACCGAGGCTGCAAAAGGCCGCCACCACTCTCTGTGTTTAACTTTTGCGTTTAAAATATCCTTCATGCGCGGGTTTCTTGGATCGCCTAATATGGACCGGGCGCCAAGCGCTCTCGGTCCATATTCTGAAGAATTAAAAAACCATCCAACAACATTTCCGCCATCAATCAGTCTGGCGGTTTCTTTTGCAATATCTTCTGATCTATAAAAATTAATTCCCGCGGTTTTTTTAATTAATTCGAATATTTCTTTATCGGCATATTTTTTACCAAGATGAGCATGCCCCATTGCAAAAGGTCTTCCCTCTTTTTTGTAAAAACAATGGTACCCCCATAAAGCGCATCCCAATGGAATCCCCGTATCAGAAGAAGCAGGTTGTATAAATAATTTTTTAAATTTTCCATCTTCTAGTATCTTATTGTTACTAACTCCGTTTAAGGCAACACCTCCGGCAAGACATAAATTTTCAGAACCGGTTATAAAATTAAGCCTTCTTGACGCTTTTATAAAAATTTCCTCAAGAACTTTTTGACCTATCCATGCCATTTCGGTATAATAATCATCCGGTAATTTATATTCTTTGCTCCTGGGAGGTTTTTGTAAATTAATTGGCAAAAAAATCTTTCCATTTTCTGTTTTTTGTTTGAATTGACTGAAAAAGGTGCCCCTCTTGAGTTTGTTAATTTTGCCTTTTAGGTAGACTCTGCCCGAAACCAGGATTTTCCCGGGGTTGGTAATAATTTTATTGATCTTATTTAGTGTCGATATTTTTGGATACAATATTTTTGCATTGCATAAAAAATGCCCTCCACTTGTCTCTTTATACCATAAATCCAAAGGAAATTTTTCTTTCAGGAGTCCTTTGCCATAAGAAGCAAGTCCCATCATTTTACCTTCATTATATCTACCAAGATCTATATATGTTTCTGTCAAAAATGAGTACAGCTTGCCTACACCGAAGGTCAGGGGGAAATTACTTCCGTCTCTTTTGTGCGCAGTTTTTTGTATCTCGCATATTTCATTGCCGATACCTCTGTAATAAGTATCAGTCTCCATAACATCGGTGCCAAGATGAGTGCTGATTTTTTCACCAGACCCGTCTATTACCATAATAGCGGCCTCATCAAACGGGGAGGCAAAAAAAGCAGAAGCGGCGTGAGCAAGATGATGATTTATTATTTTTATTTTTGAATTTTTAAACTTATCGCCATAGAAAGCTGTAAAAATATTTTCCATGTCATAAACATTTTTGCGGTCAATCTGATCAATAACGACAAGATCAATATCTTCCGCGGAAAGATTTGCTCCTTTTAGGCAATACTCTATAGAAAGAGAAGGAAAAACATTCGGAGAATTCTTAATTCTATCAAGACGCTCTTCTGATATGGCCATAATTTTATCTCCATATATAAGAGACGCGCCGGTATTATGTCCTTTAATTTTTAGCCCTAAAATATTTAAATTTTTTGTTGATTTCATAATTTTATTTTACTTAAGATAAATGAGCAAATTCTTTCCCCAGATCTGCCGTCTTGCTTATAACATTGTTCATTTACTAACCTCTGCCTCCCCTCTTTATCAAGATTTTTATTTCCCAGATAATTGTTTAACCATTTTACCATTTCCGATTTGTTTTTAACAAGACGGGTTCCTCCGCTGCACAAAACAGGCAACATATGCTCTCTTTTGGGCAATCTTTCAGCCGAACGCCAATAATTTTTTTCTTTTATAGCGTCGAATCCTGTCATTATTACGGGCGTATCATAAATTGCGGCTTCAACCAAAGTGGTCGAGCCGCAATTCATAGACACATCGCTCCAATTAAGAGTATTGGCCAGCCTTTTTGTTTCTTCAAAATCAAATTCCCAACCGTCGCGAAGGGCGACTTTGGTACTTGAAACAATCTTACCGGGGCGGTCTATCCTCACATTCTGCAGACTCTTGAGTTTTTCTTCATCACTGGTAAAGGCGGGGTGCAGACGGACTAAAAGCTGACAAGGACGGTTCAGCTCGCCGCTATTTATAATTTCTGCGATAAGTTCTATCATTTCTTTTTCATGAATCATAAGACATGACCCTACCGCAAAAAAGGTTACGAGCTTTCTTTGGGGATCAAGGCCTAATTCAGAAAAAAACTCTTCTCTAGGCTTCAAAAAATTCTTATCCGCGTAGAAATCAAACTGAGGAATCCCGGAAATAAAAATCTTCTCCTCTGGGTAATTTCCAAACTTTATTGCTTCTTTTTTGATTATTTCGTTGTGAACTATAAGCCAATCCGGCTTGATAAGCAGAGGATCTTTGCTAGTCAGATTATCCCAGCTCTTTATCATCCCGATTGAGCTTACCCCGCTGCGTTTTGCGCCCTTTAAGAGCCTTAGATCATTGGTAGAATAAATGGTGTGCGTAAATACCATATCCGGTTTGTATCTATCAAATATCTCCTGAAAAAGACGATCCTGAAAAAAGCGACTGGCGATAAACGCTAATATGGATCTCCAAAAGGGCAAGTGACCTACAACCCAAAACAATCTGGCCAAAACATAGGGGATCATCCTCATGGTTCGGCCATCAAAACCAACCTCCTGAATTTGCCTGACGGCATGAGTCGGGATGCTATTTTTTGCGGCAAACAAACAAAGGCGTTCTATTTTTGACGGCAATACGTCAGGCCATGCGTCTACAATCACGTTTTCATCCGAAAACTCTTCGTGGTAATTACTTTTTTTGGAAGCCGGAACCAGCAATACAAGTCTTAATTTACTTTTTTTAAGTTCATTCAATACGCCTGTTCTTAGAATATTTTTTGCTATATTACTGTCGGCAATATTTATAATCAGATTTTTCATTTAAAAAACTTTACTTTTAAAAAAGCTCCAGGACCTTGCCAGTAAAGCCTTATCGTAACTGTCAAATTTAAAAAGTTGGTTTAAATCAAGAGACAGGCCGGGAATTCTTTTTACGATAAAATAATACCTAACGCCTATAAAAATTGCCGAGACGGCAACAACTTCAATTCCAACGCCCAAAATTCCCACAAAGGGAAACAGTAAGACTGATAGGAAGACCATTGCGGGAAACCTCACAAGCGAGGCCCAAAAAAATTCTTTCTGCATTTTTAATGCGTAAAAAAAGCCGGTCAAAATATTAGCCATGGCAGTAAAGACTACACTTATGATTATTACACGAAAAACAGGGATAGAAGGGATGTATTTGGGCAAGGCAACTTCGATAAGATAAGGCATGGCAAAAAAAGAAATCATGCCCATAGCGGCAAAAGACATAGTTCCATACTTTATCCCCCTGAAGAAAATTCTTTTGATTCTTTCTTTATCTCCAATCTCCCTGGGGACAACGGGCATTAAAATTTTGGCCATTGGAAAGAGAGAAGTAATATGACCAACGGCGCTTTCGGCAATACTCACAATTGCCACCGCTTCCGTTCCGATAAAATACTTTATAAACCAAGGGTGAATATTTCTTTGCAGATCTATGTTGTAATTTGTCAGAATGCCCCATTTGCCATGACTTTTTAATGTGTCAAGCAGAATGAAACCTTTTTCTGCTTTTTCTTTAATGAGAGATATAATACTGGCGCCCCCAAAAGAAAAAAGAAAAACAACAACGAAAAAACTTGCGGCCACATGCGAAAGGATAACCCCCTCAACACCCATTCCAAAAACAAAAAAACCCGTTACCACGAAGATTAATTTCATCGCCTCCTCCATTGCTGAGGCAATGGAAAGAAAAACGAAATTCATGTTTAAATTAAACCAAAAAAGCAGGACTCCTTTTAAAGGATTCAACAAATAAAGAAAGGAAATTATCTTGAGCAAACTGGAGATACTTTCCCCATAATATTTTTCTATAACTTCTGAGCCCAAAAAAACAACAGACCAAAGGACTATTCCGAGAACCATTTTCATGACTAGAAATTCCAGAAACCTCTTTTTAATTCTGCCTCTATTTTGCTCTCTCCAGTCATTGGCAGAGTCTGAAAGAATTATCTGATCAAGTCCGGAGAAAAGGAATGTTCCGAATATACCAAAAGCCGCAAAAACCAATTTGTAAAGACCATATTCGCTTAGACTGAGAACATATAGAACAATAACAGTCGAACCAAAACCGATCAGTTTAGTGGCAAAAGCCCCCATGCTTACAATGGCGCTGTCTTTTATTACCCTTCCGCTAAATTGACCTTCAGAAACCATTTCTTTCCCATAAAGTAACACGGAATCGCAAAAAAATAAAGGGGCGATTTGTCGCCCCTTTTTAGTAAATTTCATTTATTGTCAGGAGATTGTCCCGCCCAACAGAATCTTCTTTCCAACTCATCTATCATTGCCCTTCGCCATCTTTCTACGTCAGCCGAGGTGAAATCTTTGGTTTCAACTACAAAACAGGTACTTCTTCTTTTTCCCACCTGAACATATTTGGTAAAATCTTTATCCATATTTTTTATTCCCCATTTTGCGGGATTATGCCAGACAGGAGTGCCTGGATACGGAATAAAAGAATAGACGACAAATTCATCAAAATGACATTGTTTTAGTTTTTCCAATGATTCTTTTACCGTTTCCTCCGTTTCGCCAGGAAAGCCGACCATAAGATAGATTCTTACTTTAAGACCGGCTTTTTTACAATTATCAAGGGCTGTCGAATTTTGTTCGGCAGTGTTGCCTTTCTCCAAAAGCTTTAACATCCTGTCAGACATGCTTTCAATACCAATTGAAACATGCCTGCATCCGCTCTCATAGAGAATATTGCATATGTCCGGTGTCAGTGTTCTTGCCTGGGCAAATACTCTGTAGATAATATCAGCCTTTTTGATAAGAAGTTCTGCTATTTCAAATACTCGTTTTTTTGAAAAAGTAAACAAATCATCATTGAAGCGATAATGTCTTATGCCATAACTCTTAATCAGCTCGCATATCTCAGTGACAACATTATCGGCGGAACGAAATCTTAAACTTCCCCTGTCTGATATTCTACTATTGCAAAACGCGCATTTAAAAGGACAGCCTCTGCTGGATACAAGGCTTAAACTTGGCTTACCTTCGACTATGCGGTGATACCTTCCGAGATCAACTAAATTAAAATCCGGAAAAGGAATCGTGTCCAATTCCGTTACAGGTTGGCCTTTAATAACCCCCTTCACAACCGTTCCTGATAAAATTTTGCTTACAACCTCGGGAAAAGTTTTTTCCGCTTCTCCGGTGATTATAATATCAAAGTCATTGATACAATCGCCGGGCATCGCTGTAACATGATGGCCGCCTCCTATAAAAATCGCGTCAGGATTAATTCTTTCTTGGATTAATTTTTTTACTTCCAGTGTCCGTCTGTATGTTACAGAATAAGTGGAAAAAGCATATATCTCTCCGAATTCTAAATCAGCCTGCCATTTAGTTTTGTCATCTCCCAGCCCGGATAAATCGCATACGGAACATTCAATGCCCCTTTGCCTTAAAATAGTGGCCATGTAAAGAATCCCCAACGGCGGCTCAAGACAATCATCATCCAACTCCAAGACTGGAGTTGTTACGAAAATCACTTTCTTGTTCACTGTTTATTCCTCCTTTCTGCTTTATTCCATTATGTCTGGAAGTTTTTTTAAGAGCCGCTTCGCTTTCCGTTATTCCTTGGCCCTTCAAAACTGCTTTATTGTAAGACAGTGAAGCGATTACCCTCTTCTTCTCCTTGCCTTCCAGGCTATTCTTGAGCTGATAAGCATCTTTTATAAGACAATGCCCTCCCCAGCCAACATACCCTCCATGAATTGGATTGATTAAGTGGGAAGGGGAAATTCTATCATCGTGTAACATAGTTCCCATAATCTTTCTGTAAGTTTCCATATCTTGGCACACCTCGTAAAGCAGACTAGAAAAATCAACTTGCTGAGAAATGTAGAAGTTAGTGAATAATTTCACTATTTCAGCCTCTGTAGAAGACAAAAAAACTTCGTCCGATGGCGATTCAAATTTTATCGCCTTTGGCAAAAGTCGCAGGATTTGCATTGCCATTTCTTTTGTTTGCTCAGATTTAATGGCTGGCGCGATTATTTGTCTCTCTGGCTCAATGGTATTTTTAAACCCATCAGGCATCCATATAAATTCTGGATTAAAGAACAGAGAGTGATGTTTAAACTCATTCTGCAGCTTAAGAGTATGACCTATCCCCAGGGTTGAGTTAATAACAATTACCTTTCTACAAGGAAGTTTTTTTATTACAGATCTTACCAAAAGAAAAGTTGATTTTCTGGGATTTTTAGCCGGCGGACAAACTGATATGAAGATCAAATCAGGTTCAGTCAGCTTGTCATAATACCCTTTCCGGAAATCTCTAAGAAAGAGTGAACGGCCTCTTTTATACCCTTCGCTTTCGAACCAAGTTTTTCTATATCCTCCAACCACTCCTACTCCTACAATTCCTATCTTTCCATTCATATTGTTATCTCCTTTGTTTTAGTTGTTAAAGAAATAAAATGTTTTACCAGAGATTACATCACAAATTGATCAATATCAATATTGCAATAATTAAGATTTAATGTTTTGTTTGAAATAACAGCTATTTTAAAGCTGCTTAAAAGCTCCACCGACAGAGAATATTGTTTCAAAATTAATGAATAGCTACTGCTTTCAACATAAACTCTTTTATTCCGTTTATGCGATTTTTCCAGGAAAATTTCTCAACATTCTCCCTGCTTCTTATGGCTATTTTTTCAGCTAAATTTCCATCAATTGTAATTTGATCCAACGCATTAGCCAAAGATACCGGATCATCCGGTTTGAATAGCAAAGCAGTGGATTCATCCACTATTTCCCTAACACTTGTCAAATCAGAGGCAACGATTGGCCGGGAGGCGGTCATGTATTCCATTAGTTTCAGGGGACCGCCCATATAAAACTGAGATATTTTTTCCTTGGCGGTATTGGGTAGAACAAGAACATCCGCAGCTTTTAGAAAAAAAGGTATTTTTTCATGTGGCTGATGCTCAATTAAGCTGAATCTTGCCGAAGCTATATCTTGAGCTTCGGCAAATTCTAACAACTTCTTCCTGTCTGACTCCATCCCACCTACGAAATATATCTTTATAGTTTGATCCTTCAAATATTTAATTGACGACATTAGTGTATATACACCCTTCCATACATATAAGTGCCCTGTGTATAAAATAACTTTATCTTCTGGCGGAATACCTAAGGTTCGCCTGGCCTCCTCTTTGCTGAGGGTTATATCAAATCTTCCAATGTTTACCGCATTAGGATAAACAATTATTTTCTCAGGATTTATTTTAAATCTCTCTTTCACATTGTCTTTTTTCCATTTGTTTGTCGCCACAATACCCATAATTTTTTTAAAAAAGATTCTATAAATTTTATGTTCGCTGGGATAGTCATGCATCTCATAAAAAACATTTGAACGAACAAATAATAATGGGAATAATGAAATTTCTTCCCTGGAATAGAAAAAGTCGTCTCCTTCCGTGCAAAATAAGCAATACAAAAGAAGACTCGCGGCGAAGCTGAAAGATTGTATCAGATAACCAAACTTCCCTAAAAAAGTGGACAGCGGAATAACATCCAAAGAAGGAAGTTTTTTAATTTTAAAAATCGGTTTTATGTCGTAGTAAGTAAATGGATCATCCTTGATTTTGTTAAACCTGAAAGGAATAATCATCGTTACATCAAAACCGGCTTCTGCAAATTCTTTACACAAATTCATAACCTGTATACCATGCGCTTTCTGCGTCGGTATCCTTGCATTTATTATGACATTAATCTTTCTCATTTTAATTGAAAAATTTTATACTTTTCAGCTTCAAAAATTTTTGCATATAAATTCTCCAGCTTGTCATTGAATGGCCTGAGATCTTTTTCTGTTTTTCCGTTAGACTCGTCAAAAATCAAAAATTCTGGCATTTCTTCTTTGTTAAATGCAAGGGGGTTGATCCCCACCGCTCTGTCTGTTTGATTGTCTATTCTTATGTAGTTTATCAATCTATGAGAAGGGATAACCGCGGCTAAAGCGGGAAGATTAATAACGCCCACCATCCCTTCTTTGGGCAAATAATTCTTTACATACTTTTCCATCTCAACGGGAGCTGATGATGAAGTGGCATAACCTGAGATTATAATTGAGTAAAGATTGAATAAAACAAGCAAAGCAATGAGCGCCCAACCAAGCCTTTTTAAAAAAATTTTATTTTTAATAACTTCTGATAAATTGTCAGCCAGCCTAATAATTAAAAACGGAGCGACAAAAATTACGATGATTTGTATCGGCAAAAGATATCTGACAACCCCGGGACTTTTAAAGAAGTAAGTCAGAGTTAACAGTCCATACAAACCGGCTCCCCAAACGGCGTAATGCAAAGTCTTGTTTTTGATAAAGATTTTTAACGCCCCCAAAATAGCAATCATCATCAATACACCGGTATAAAGGAGACTTTTGGAAGTAAAAAACTTTATGAAATTATTTTTCACGTCGCAGGAGAGGCAACTGGAAGCATGATTGTTTGAATAAAATGAAATTACTTCGCCAAATGAGGAATTTAAGACAGCAAAAGAGAAAGAAAACCATAAGACGGGAGCAATTGCCACAAAAAAGGAAAGGGTAAAAAATAGCAACCAAATTAATGAGACTTTCTTTCTGGCAAAGTATGTTAAAGCCATTATCGCAACAACGGGAGAAAATAAGATTACATATGTTAACTTTGAAGCGGCTGCTGCTCCAAAGCAAAATCCGGTCAATGCGGCATGTTGCCATTGCCATTTTTGCTTTAATTTTTCAAAAAGCAAGATACCAAGAACCAGCCAGAACAAGCTTGGTATTTCTCCCAAAAGGGGCTTGCCGTAAGTATAAACGGGAGTAAATACGGCTATTAAAAGGACTCCAAGAAAAGCCGCGCTCCTTCCAAACCACATTTTTCCCAAAAAGAAAGATAATATCAAGAACCCAGTCAAGTAAGCAAACATCATCAATCTGCCCGCCATAAAACTGACGCCAAAAATTTTAAAAATAACGGCGGACGGAAAAAGGATTGTCCACCCGGTTGAATAAAAATGAGTTTGCCCGGAAAATTGGCCGGGCGATTCCTGTACCTGCCACTTGCCAAATTCTGCCAGATTTTTGGCGAGGTTAAGATTTAATCCCTCGTCCCAGGCAACCCTGGGAGCCGTTAAAAAATCGTTAAAAAAGAAAAAACCAGTTATGGCTAATAAAATCCCGATTAAAAACAAGTCCTTTTTTTGAACACTTGTCATAGTTCCAAGACAAAGAAAATGTGGGATGGGTCATCGTGCCCAATAAAATTATTAATTATTTTAAAACCTGCCTTTTTAAGAATTTTTTTAAATTTCCTGACCGGATAATTCCTTAATCCAAGTTCCCAGAAGTGCTCTTCTGTGGAAGTTTTTCTTCGCCAAAAGTGCGGGATTTTTAAAATTCCGAATTTCCACTTTATAAGAGGAACTTTAAAGCCCAAAGAAAGCGTATAGCCGGAGTGCGGGAGAGAAATTACAGCCCCTGTCTTGGCAATCCTCTTGATTTCTTCCAAAACTTCGTCAACTTTTTCAAAAGGAAGATGTTCTATTATCTCTGCGGCTAAAACCAAATCATAACTTTTATCATCCACGGGAATTTTTTCCGCGGATGCTATGTAATCCGGAGAAACCGACTTGTCTACATCAACAGATTTCGCCAAGAAACCGAGCTTCTTCAACATATCGTTTACGACTTTATTACCAGGTCCAATCTCTAAAACTGTCTTGGCATTTCTAAATCTTTTCAAGCTATCGATTTGATACCAATAATTATTCCAGCGATCCTTGGTAATATAGCCGGGCTTGATGTAGTTTTGCGTCATAATTAAAGAATTTCTTTAAATTTATCCCAAAATCTTTCAAAATTCGCAAAAAAATCAAAAAAAGAATTTAAAAACAATATAGCAAAAACCATCAAGGGATATTTAAGATTTTTAAAAACTTCATTCTTGTGTGATGCCAAATATCCGGCAAAAATCGCCATAAAAGGATATATCGGATACCTGTACCGACTTTCCACTAAAATAACAATAACGGAAAGAGGTATCAATACTGCCATGGCAAGGGCGAAAATTGTCTTGATCTTCTCCGACTGATCCATCGTTTTAAGTTTTTTTACCATCAATACGCCCCCGGAAATCCCCAAGCCAAATATCAAGACGGAATAAATCAGCGAAAAGAAGGCGATGGCTGCCTGCTGGAAAGGATATAGGGTCGGCCAAAAACCAGTCGGCCTGCTGAAACTGAAAAATATTGAAATCTTTTTCCCGATCAATTTTATAAAATCAACAGGATGATCAATAAGAAACTCTTTAAATTTGGAAACTCCTTCTTCATTAACCTCAATAGGCATATGATTTACCGCGTATTCTATCAAAGGCGCGTAATTTGTCTCCATTTCCCCGCTGGCCCCAATGTGATTTCCACCCCAGAGGTTGTAGCCTAAGGAAGCGTTAAACGGTATAAACTCGTTGTAAACTTTGTAATTCCTTGCAACCCATGGGGCAAAAATTGCAGCCAATAGCAGAATAAAAATAGTCACCCTCATCCACTCTTTTTTAAAGAGCAAGGGAGCCGCGAAGATCGGCAAGAATACAACCAATTGGGAGCGGGTAAGCACGGCAACTCCAAAAAAAATGGCCGAAGCAACAAGAATTATAAGCCTGTTATCATCAAAATATCTAAAAAATAAATATACAGCCGACACCATAAGAAAAATACCCAAAGTTTCCGTCAACAACATTGAGCTTGCCAAGAGCAAGTCTGGCGAAAAACCAACTAGCAAAGCCGCCAGATATCCAGCCGTTGATCTCCATTGGCTTTTAAATATTCTCTTTGATATTTCGTAGACAAGAAATGCGGTTAAGGCGTGCAATAATGCCTGGAAAAACCAAACAACCCAATATCGATGACCAAATATTTTATAAATTCCGGCAAGGAAGAATTCGTAGCCAGGACCGACTCTCGCGATGGAAAAATCGTCTGCAAGGTTTTTTCCGGCATCCTCAATGTAACCGCTTCCGTTTATAAGATTAACCGCAATTCTATCGTAAGCCCTGGCATCAACTTCAGGCGGGATCCTGAGGGTAAAAGAAATCGCCAGTGAAAAAATAAAAATTGCGATTGTGATCAATATTATTATTTTTTTTTCTCTTTTAATCATCTTTGCCGAAAACAAAATTAAACACATCAAGACCGGCTAAAACCGTTCTCTTAAACTCGTCTTTATTTCTTATACTGACTAGTCTTCTAATTATATATCGCGGATTAAGATAAAAATTCCTGTAAACCTTTCTTATGTACTTTTGCAGTTCTGTGGCGGTCAGCTTGGTAAAATACTCATTATAATAAGCGTGGGTATGCAGCTTTGAAACATCCATCGTGGTGCCATCGCCCATTTCCGGATGATACTCCTTCAGTTTATCAAAAAGTTCCGTCCCGGCATAAGGCGTCAATATTCCGAAAGTTACGGTGGTGGGTTTAATTTCTTTTAAAAATCTTAAAGTTCTTTTTAGTGTCTCATGGCTTTCTCCAGGTATGCCAATCATCATATGGGCATGAGTGTCCAACCTAACCTCTCTCGCCCACCTAAAAACTTCTTTTATCTTTTCCACTTTGATTCCCTTTTTAACATTATTGAGCAACTCCTGACAGCCGGACTCAACCCCGAATCTTATCATATGACAACCGGCTTCTTTCATTTTTACCATCATCTCCTTATCTATGGTATTTATTCGAGAACTGCATATCCAAGAAATATCCAGCTTCGCTTTTTTGATTCCTTCGCAAATTTCAATCACCCTGCTCTTAGAAGCGGTGAAAATTTCATCACGAAAGAAAATTTCCCTATACCCCAGCTTGGCGCACTCCTTCATCTCTTCCAGCACGCGATTTGCGCTCATAAACCTGATACTTCTGCCATAAAAAGTCGGCGAAGAACAAAAAGTGCAGGCTCCGGGACAACCTCGGCTTGTAAACATGGTGGTATAAGGCATTCTTTTTACCAATGGATTAAAGTAATCTATTTTTTCGGAAAGCAATTGCCGATCAGGAACGGATAAATCATCAAGATTCTCGATCAAAGGGTATGGCGGGTTTTCGTAATACTTGCCGTCATCCATATGGGAGATGCCCATGATTTTCCGCCAATCATCGCCCGACCTAAAGGATGAAACAATGTCCTTTATAATAAACTCGGCCTCCCTCCTGACGACAATGTCAATACCCTTTCTGGAGAGAGTGCTCTTTGGCTCCGCAGTTACATGTCCCCCAAAAACAACAGTTATTATTCTTGGATTATTTCTTTTGACAGTATCAAGTATTTCGGCATCTTCATTAAGAGTCATGGATGAAGTCAACATAATGCAAAAATCGTATTGCGATGTTTCTTTTAATACTTCATCCAATCCCAAGCCTTCTCCGGCAGCATCGAGAACGTCCGCATCCAATCCGTTTTTTCTTAGAACGGTTGCGATCATGGCCAAAGATACCGGCGGGAAAGTAACCCCCGCTATCCTTTTCCCTTTGCACCAGCAGCCATAGACAAGATCCCTGGCAACATTCTTGCTAAATTTTGAAGGAGGAACAAGCAATAATGTTTTTGGATTAGTCATCTTTTGATTATTTAAAATTTTATTTCTAAAATTTTTTCCGCCCCGCTTATCTCCGGAGAAAAAAAGTCATTACTTCTAAAAATTCTTGAAGAAGGAACGTGTCGAGAAGAAAAAACGCTTGTCCTTTTTTTCTCTATTATGATCAAATTAGAATTATTTATAATCTCGTCTTCTATCTTAACAGATTTTGCTTGAATTTCAATTTTCCTGATCAGCTTGATCTTTGCCGTTTTTTCCCTTAGAATCATCCTCTTTTTTAAAGCTTTGTTGAAGGCGCTCATTATCTTGTTGTTTTTTCCAAATGTATAATTAAACAATCTGAAAAAAATCAAACTCTTCTTAAGGGGGTGTTTGTTCTTAAGCAAAACAAAATTATTCTGAATAGAAAATTTCTTTGTGGCGACATTTTTTTGAAAAGTATTATTCGACTTCCTTGAGCCTTGCGAATGATATATGCCTTTATTTGTTTTTATTAAATATCCCGTGTCGCTGTAGATCATCTCTCCATTTGCATTTGAAAAAATTTTTATGATTCCCCCTTTGTTGTAATTTATTACGATATGGAATTTTTCGGTCTTTTTGGCATAAATTCCCGCGCTTTGAAAGTTTTTTTCAAAAAATTCCTGATTCTCTTTTTTCTCTTCCGGTTTATTCTTGCTATTTTTCTCAACAAATAAAAAAGTTTCGAGATAATTGGGCAGAAAGAAAAAAAATAAATACCGATCATCAGAGGAAAATCCAACATCGAAGCATCTTTTTTCCCAATATTCGTTAAATATTTTTTTTGCTTCCGGAAGTTTTTCAAAAAGAAAAGTTAAACCGCCGGTAAACATATATTTAGTGTTTCTTGAACCGTATTCTCCCCCGTAAGATCCGTCAGGATGAAGAAAATATTTCATGAATTTAATCGCGCTGGCTAAGGAATCAAAAACATGCTGATCGCCTGACTTATGATAATACCTTGCCAAGAAGTCAACCGTTACACTCAAATAACCTGGATCGCAACCATCATATTCCAAATACCAACCCTCTTTGTCCTGATTGCCTAAAACTATTTCAATTTCTTTTCTTGATGAATCCAAATATTTTTTTTCTTGAGTGATTAAGAAGCTATTATACAAAGCAACGGCAGCTCCGGCAGCATGATTTGTAACCAAAAAATCAGAATTATTGGACAACCAATCGGCGGCTTTTTTGATGCTCTCTAAGACACCTTTAGAAATTTCTAAATCTTCTTTCAAGAGCAACAGCGTTTCCGTGACCGCATAAGTTGTAAATGCGGTCGCGACATGACTATGTTCGTTGGGGAACCATTCATTAAAAGACCCGTCTTTGTTCTGTATTCTCGACCAGTATTTTATGCCGGCTGTTATAAATTCCAAGCATCTTTGATTTTTAAAAAAGATATTCCCGGGAAAATCATTTTTAAAAACGAGCGCCAATGTTAAAACGCTTTGTTGATAGGTTGCGGAGGGAAAATCCCTGAGGGTTTTGTAATGCCAAAAATCTCTATCAAAACAACCAAAAGTTTCCGAATATGTGTTTGTATCAAGGCAAGAGAGTGTTTTTTTTACCGAATTTATTAAAATATTTTCAATACTCATTAAAATTAGGCATTATTCCTGGCCTTCTGTTGACTGACCAAAAGATCGGCAATCACGCCGAAAAAGAAAATATTCACGCTTGCCAATATGATTATGATACTGGAAGCTTGAACGCGATGGCTAAGCCAAATAAACTCAACTAAAACCTTTAAAATGCCGATACTAAACACGACAACAAAAAACGGCAAAAAGAACTTTAACGGATTAAAGTATATTATCATTCGGATAACTGTCTGCAGATATTTCGAAGTATCTTTAACGATATGAAATTTGGAAGACCCCTTTCTTTTTTTGTAATTTGTGGGCAAATATTTTACGCTGTGCCCATTGCACAAAAAAGCCAGGGTCATCGTTGTAACGCAACTAAACCCATCGGGTATGACCCACATGTACTTTAGCATTAATTCTTTTTTAAAAGCTTTAAATCCCGTATTTAGATCCGGTATGTTTACGCCGGTTAAATAAGAAGCAATCTTTCGTATAACCCATTTAGTGGGGACTCGTAAAAATTTAATAGTCCCTTTCTCGGAATCTCTCGCTCCGTTAACCTGGTCGTATTCTGGAAAAAATTCCAGCATTTTAGGTATATCGGAAGCCGTATAGGTGTCATCCGCATCAAGCATTACTATTATTTCGCCCTTTGACTCAAGAATTCCGGTCTTTCTGCTGGCGCCCGACCCTCCCCGAACTTTTCTTTTTATTACTCTTGCGGCTTTAGTTTGGGCTATTTCTGCGGTTGAATCTTGCGACACGTCGTCTATTACCAAGATTTCATACTCATCTTTGTACGAAGAATTATTCATTGCAAATGTAACATCGTCTATCACTTTACCGATAGCTTCTTCTTCGTTATAGGCAGGCAATATTATGGATACATGCATGTCTTAGTTATTGGGTTTGCGCAAATTAAAGTAGATCATTGTCCCAAAATAACGATCCAACAAATAATGAAACCACACAGGAATAAGCTGGCCAAAAGGGATAAATCTTTTAGGAAAAAAATGCAGTTCAAAATTTTCTATGACAAAACCGGCTTTTTTAAGCTCATCAGACCAACTGGAAGCGTTCATTCCTATACCAACCGGGTTATTTAGACCATCGTATTGTCTTATAAAATCATCAGCGTCTTTTGCAGAAGGCAGATTGGCTCCAGGTCTATTGAAATTTATCATTTTCATAGCAAACCTAATCACTGGAAAAACAAATTTGTTGTGCAAGATGCCCTTATGATAAAGAGTAATCTTTGCAACCCCTCCGGGTTTTAAAACCCTAAAACATTCTCTAAAACCCTTTCCAAGATCAGGAGTATGATGTATCACTCCGGAACTGACAACCAAATCAAAGAAGTTATTTTCGAATTTTAGCTTTTCAACGCTTCCTTCTTCCACATAAGCAAAAGCTTTTTTATGATCCAAAAACTTTCTAGTCAGTTCAACCGCTGCCTTTGTCAAATCAACAGAATAAACCTCGGCTTTTTCCACCGCATAGCTTACTGTCAGCCAACCAGGCCCGCATCCCGCATCCAATACCTTCTTGCCGTTAAAGCCTTTAAAATCCCAGTAATTCATGGCGAAAGATTCCACATCTCTTTTTTTTATTTCATCGATTGCGTTAAAAAAATCAGGAGATCCGGGGTTTTTTACCTCCAAGCTGAACAATGGGTTTCTGCTCCAGTAATTTTTTACTTCTTCCACTGTCTTCATATTTTTTTATCCGAAGCTATAAATTCATCAAACCAAAGCTGGAGAAGGAAAATATTGAAAATTTTCTTTGTATTTAATAAATTTTTTTCCTCTCCTAATAGCTGGTTTATATAAGTGTAGTTTAAAATACCTATTTTTTCAATATTTTTTTTGGACAATATATCCTTAACAAACAACCAGAAGTTCTCGTCAAAAACAGCAGTAAGCGGCAAATAAAAGGCCTTTTTCTTTGCTTTGGTGATTTTTTTGGTCAGTTTTTTTGACATAGCTTGCCGCAAAATAACTTTAGTTTTAAAATTTTTAACCCTTAGATTATCCGGGATTTGAGAAACTAGTTCTACAAGCCGATGGTCGAGAAAAGGACTTCTGCTTTCGATTCCGTTCGCCATTGCCAGGCGGTCTTGTTTTAGTAAAGTATAGTTTGGAAGCCAATGTTTCAAGTCAAAGGTCAGAAGGTCATTAATGGATCGGGAATCTATATTATTCCTTGATCTGTCAAAATGAAAAATATTTAGGTCAATATTAAACAATTTCTTCCTCTCGTCTTCATTAAAAAGTTCTATCAAGTCGGCAATCTTCAGATTTCCCTTGCTGTTTTTTAAAAAAGCAATTACCTTTTCTTTCCCATTCTTTCCAAGATCGGCGGGATAAGGAAAAATTTTGTTAAAGATATTGTGCGGTATTAACTTCATTATAACGATGAAGATATTTTTAAAAATATTTGGCAAAACTGTCCAATATTTGGAGACATAGTAAACGGCATAATGATGAATATAGCTTCCGAGGATTTCATCGGCACCCTCGCCGGTAAGCACAACCTTTACGGTTTCGGAAGCCATTTTGGAAAGAATGTAGGTAGGTAAAATAATTGGATCTCCCACGAGTTCGTCTAAATAATGAACCAATTCCTTATAGCATTTATAATCATCTGGTTTTAAATAAAAACTTTGATGGTTAGTCCCATGAAACGCGGCATATTTACTGGCTAAAAATGTTTCATCTGTACTCCCCTTGAAACCTATTGAAAAAGTTCTTATCGGGTATTCCGCCATGTTATGTTTCTTCATCTCCGCAACTACGCTGTTGGAATCGATACCGCCGCTTAAATAGGCGCCCACGGGAACATCCGATATCATCCTTAAACGAACAGAATCGGAAAATAAAGAGGCAAATTTGGCAACATATTCCTCTTTTCTTATTGCCGGATTTGGCAAAAATTTCACATCCCAATATTTTTTTATCTCAAATTGGCAAGTGTTCCACACAAGAAAATGACCGGGCAAAAGTTTTTTTATTCTTTTAAAAAAAGTATCCTCCGGGCTGAGTATGTAACGATATCTCAGATAAGAATCAATGGAACAGAAATCCAATTCCCTATCTTGCTTTAAATGAGCCGCTTTTAAGAGCGGTTTTATTTCAGAAGCAAAATATAACTTTCCTCTTTCTGACGTATAATAAAGAGGCTTTATACCCAGGCGATCCCTATATAAAAAAAGTGTATTGGTTTTATTGTCCCAAAGCGATATGGCAAAGTCCCCGTTTAGATAATCCACGAATCGCTCTCCGAATTCCTCATACATGTGGACTATTACTTCTGTGTCGGTATTAGTATAAAATTGATGTTTTTTGAGATATTTATCCCTAAGCTCCAGATAATTATAAATTTCTCCATTAAAGATAGCCGATATTGTTTTATCTTCATTGAATATGGGTTGATTGCCGTTTTCAGTCGGATCAATTATCGCCAGCCGCCAGTGGTAAAAATTCATTCCCCTTTCTTTAAAAGCGTTAAAAGAATCCGGTCCTCTATGCTTAAGATCGTTTTTTCCTAATATAAAATTTTCATCATTTGACCCGGCTATTCCGCACATATTATTTCTTTATAAAAAGAACCGACACGTATAAGTTAAAAAAATATTGAGGAAACTTTATAACCCTTCCTCTTAACATCTTTTTGTCGAAGACTGAAAGAATGTCTTTGTGGCTCGATGGGTGCAGTTCTCTCGGATTATTTCCGAAAATTGTAAAAATAAAGTCCGTAATGAAGTTGCGCGCGGGAAAACCAAGCACCGCAACACCCCCGGGCTTTAGGACTCTGACTATTTCATTGGATGCTTCCTCTAGTTCTTTTACATGCTCCAGCGTGCTAACTGAAACAATCGCATCAAAAAAATTTTCTTCATATGGCATGTTCAAAATACTTCCTTTACTCAAAAATGTCCGGACGCCCATGTCCGCCAGGGCACTTTGAACATCCATGACCTTATCATGTGTTTCCAATCCATACAATTCTCCGGCCTTTTTTCTAAGCTCGGGAAATAGAATCCCACTGCCGAATCCAATATCTAAAATCTTTTCATATCTTTTATTCCCCAACAGTGAGATTACATCAAGTAACCTTTTCTTATAAAAAGAACTGGCAATTGGCCAATAATAATATTTTAAGGGATCTTCCGCGTTGGTCATTATAAGTTTTTCTTTTTTTGGTAAAATTAGGTTCATGATTTTAAATGTCAATTATCTTTTTTTTCCAATACAATAGTCATCTGACTTGCCAGATAGGGGTATAAAAAAAATATCTTTCTTTCTAAAAACATTATAAAACCAGCTAAAAAATTGGGAACTAATGACCGAAAAGACAAACCTCCGGACAAAAAATAAGAAAAACACGTATGAAGAGATATTTTTAGCACCTTTAAATCTTTGAACTTATTTCTAAATAATTCCCTGTCTCTTATGAAAATATTGAAAGGGGTTGCTAAATTTGATCCGCTTAAGCGCCCGGAAGCCTGAGGCAGACTCCATGACAAGGACTTATGATCGCATTCTTCATGGTGGATATAATTATAATATAATTTCCCAAGAGGACTAAGATATGGTTCTATCATTGCGACTCGCCCTCCTTTTTTCAAGACTCTGACACTTTCAAGAAAAAATTTTTCAGGGTCTGGTAAATGATGCAAGACATCAATCATGACAATACCGTCAAGATCATTGTCTTTAAAAGGCATTTTTTGGGCATCTACAGACATTTCTACGAATTTGTTTTTTATAAGATCGGAAGAAATAATTTTAGGATTATACAATGACATACTCCAAGCCCCAGAGCCAATTTCAATTATCTTCTTTTCCTTCAAATAACTAAAATGCCCTGTCACTTCAGAGAAGTAAAATGAATAAATTTTCCGTAAAAGCTTTTTTTTAGATATTATTCTTCTGTGAATAATATAATTATCAGCACTATCTTTTCTCATCAACCATTCTGCCGCTTCGGGTAAGTAAAAGATTTTTTTTATAAATGAAATCATGATACCTTTAAGCAATCTGGTGTTTTTTCAAATAAATAATATTGATCGATCTCCTTTTTCCGATAACATTTAGGATCAAAGCCTTGTTGTTGCGCTTCATCGGCATGAATTAAAATGAAATCAGTATATGGCTCTTTCAAAATATTTTTATCTCCTTCTTCCAAGTAATCGGAAGGTTTAAGATATTGAAAATAATTATCATGCCTTAAAAAAATGGCAGCTTCTATGGCATTGTAAAGAAAAACCGTTTTGTTCGCCTTTATTTGACCTAAAACTTCCGCCAGTTGCTTATTCCTTTCTCTTTTTACGACAAAAGAAGTTTGGGACAAAAACAACAAGTGATAAAACTGCGTCGCGGTAAATACAATAAAAATAATTGGGATCGCTATTGCTATATTTTTTAAACGTTTTTTTTCTAAAAAGAATTTATACGACTCAATTAAAATAACAGGTATTATTAAATACAACAAAATATGCCCCGGAAAAAAATGTCTATACCAACCCGGCCCCTTTAAAAAGGCAAACAGGTTCAAGATTATAAAAATCAAAATGGCAACTTCAGCAATGGTATATTTTTTTCTTTTTATTACTTTTATAGAGTAAAAAATAACAGCTGGAAAAAGCATCGCCATAAATAGCATTGGCGTTGATTCGCTAAAAAATTTTGGAATATTACTTAAGATGGAATCGGTGGAAGAGACCGAGGCGTCAGGGTTGGCCGTAAAATAAATCCGGAGAGCTTTTTGGAACAATGAAAAATTAGGAAACTGGGTAAAAAACCACAACACCAAGGGAATAATAAAGCCCCCTCCAAAAAAAATCAGATTTTTAAAATAACCGCCTTTTTTCTTGATCAAAATTGAGATCAATAGCAATGTCGGCAAGATTAGCATTAAATATAGAGGTTTAGAGGAAGCAGCCAAACCAAAAAATAATCCCGACCAAAAAAGAAGAGCTGTTTTTTTGAAGTCTCTTTTTTCCCAATTAAAAAGAAATACTGAAGCAAAAATAAAGAACACCAGACCAGGTATTTCCCCTTGGACAGGCCTGCCATTCCCGTAAAAGGGAGAAAAACTTAAAAGAAGCAGAACCGAAGAAACCCCGGCATAGAAACCGGCGACTCTAAAGGAGAAAACATAAAAAGCAACGACTAATCCCATCAAATAGATAAGCATAGGCAAACGCGCCTCCATAAGCCCAACGCCAAATATTTTAAAACTTGCTGCAACAGGAAATATAAGCGGATACCCAGCGGTTGACCAGGCTGCTGAAGATATTATTTTTTGAGGGTTTATCTGAATGCCGGAATTGCCTTTTACGGCTAAATTTTTTGCCGTCTCCGTAAAAATACCTTCATCTATCCAGACTTTAGGCGTTTCAGCGAACCGAAAAGTGATCAGAAAAACTGCTGAGGCTAATAACAAAGAAATCATTATTAAGCGAATTTTTGAGATTTGTTTCATTTTACCTGGAGGCAACAAGCCAACTGTAAGCTCTTTTAATTACAAGCTTCAGATGATCAAAATTTCTAATTTCTTTTACAAACTTAAAGAATATTTTTGGCCGGAAATAAAACCTTATCAAGGCCTTCCTGCGAAGCAGCCTCATTTCTTTCTTTGTAAAACCGGGCGGAGCATAAACAGTATCAGCCAAAACAAATCTACTCCAGTCTTCGTCGGTCATCGCGTCAAGATCCCCGCTTTTTATAAGATTATCGGCAGCTTCGGTCCCCGGGAAAGGTTTAAAAAGAGAAAAGCCGGCTCTTTTAAGATCCAACTCGAGAGCGAAATTTATAGTTTGCATAATATCATCTCTTGTCTCAGACGGGTAACCTATGATAAAAAATCCAGACACTTCAAGGCCGCATTTTTTTATAAGGTTGATTTTTTCTTTTATCTTCTCTTTTGTTATGCTTTTTTTCATTTCTTTGAGTATTCTTTTCGAACCAGACTCTATGCCGACGGATATGCTGTATAAGCCCGCGGATTTCATTGCAAAAAGCAGATCTTCGGTTAACGTATCCAGTCTAACGCCATTTGGACAAGTCCATGTTATTTTCAAATTATTTTTTTTCAACTCATCGCAAAACTTGTATACCAATTCATGCCGCATGGTAAAGTTGTCATCTTCTATGTGGATTTCTCTTATCCCATAATCATGATAAAGAACTTTTATTTCCTCTATAACCTTGGCAATACTGCGGAATCTTATCTTTTTCCCGCTAACCAAATGTCCGGCGCAATAAGTGCATGAAAATGGACATCCCCTGGTTATAATTATTGGCGCAATCGGATAATTTTTGAAAAAGCCGCCATGAGGAGAAAGGGGGTAAGTATTCGGTTTTAACAAATCCCAGCTAGGCATACCCAGCTCATCAAGGTTATCAACAAATATCTGTTTATTAACATTTGCCACTTCTCCTTTTTTCCATATTAAACCAGGTACAATCGCAAGATTTTCCTCATTCGTTTTACCGCCAGAAATCAGCTCAAGAAGCTTGGCTAAGCCAATTTCTGCTTCCCCTTTAAACGCCCAATCAATATCGGGGAAAATTCCAAAAATATTTGCCGGGCTGCACGAGGGATGAGGACCGCCGAGTATTATTTTTGCTGAAGGAGAAATTTTTTTTATTGCTTGTATGTATTTTTTGGCTATCGGAATATGGAAAGTGAAAATCTGGATGCCAATAACATCATAATTCTTTCCTTCTATAATTTTTTCGAACTTATCCGGTGTTATTTTGTCTTTAATGCCATCAACAACTTCCACCTCGTGTTTATCCCTGATAGCCGTGGCCAAATAACCCAACCCGAATGGCGGTATCAACTCATCCGATGCCGAATACGGTTTTAAAAGCATTACCTTCATTTTTTTTTACATCACTTGAATAAATTAAATCGAACTATGTGCCAAATTGCCGCAATACCGTCTTTCCAACTTATTTTTTTTCCTTCAGTATACGTCCTCCCATAGTATGAAATGCCAACCTCGTAAATCCTCCATTTTCCCTTCGCAATTTTTGCCGTTATTTCCGGCTCAATACCGAATCTTTTTGCCCTGATATCACTTTTAAACGAATCAACCACTTCTCTGCGAAAAGCTTTATACCCCGTCTCCATATCCGTAAGGGTAAGCCCGGTTAATAAATTAGAAAGAAAGGTTAAAAAAAGATTGGCAGAAATATGCCAAAAATAAAGCACCCTTTTTGCTTTTCCGGTAAAGAACCTAGAGCCGTAAACAACGTCCGCCTTTCCCAGCAACATCGGCTCTATTAATATTCCATATTCTTCCGGATCATATTCCAGATCAGCATCCTGAATTATTATTATATCACCCGTGGCAGCAAAAAATCCTGATTTTAAAGCTGAGCCCTTCCCTCCGTTCTTTCGACTGAGAATAATTTTGAGATTTTCCTTTTTTCCGCCTAATTTAACCAATACCTCAGCAGTGCCATCCGTGGAGCAATCATCCACAACTATTATTTCTTTAAGCAAAGGCAGCTTTACTGCCTCCACTTTTTCTATCAATTCCTCAATAGTCTTAATTTCGTTATATGCGGGTATTATTATTGAAAGTTTTTTTATTTCAGTTTCGGCCATAATTGTAAGGTATATTGCTGGCTTCAGTTAGCGTCAGTCAAATAATAAGCATTTTCCAAATATTCTTTAGCGGCCTTGTCCCAAGAAAAAAGCTTTGACCTATCTTTTCCTTTTTTTATGAGATTGTTTCTTAAATTTTTATCTGAAAAAATATTCCACATTGCATTAGCAAGCTGATCAGTATTGAAGGGATCCACTAAAATACCGGCCTCGCCGGCAACTTCAGACATGGAAGAGATATTGGAAGTTACCACCGGGGCCCCCAGACTCATCGCCTCGACTATTGGCATGCCAAAACCTTCGTTAATTGATGGGAATAAGCACGCAACGCAGTTCTTATATAAATGAAACATTTGATCTTTATCGGCATACCCCAGAAACTTCACCTTGTCTATTAAACCATTTTTTCCAATATTTTCCAAAATGTTTTCGTAATATTCTCCTCCGTAACTGCCCGCTATTTTAAGATCGCAATCAACATTATGCTTACTTATGAATTTAATAAAAGCCTCAACTATGCCATGAACATTTTTCCTGTACTTTACTTTACCGGCAAAGAAAAAATAAGGTCGCTGATTCGGATTGCAAGATGATTTGATCGGTTCCTGAAACTTTTGATAACCATTATAAATTACCTTGATTTTACTTTCATTCAAGTTGTAAAATTTTAAAAGGTCAAATTTCGTGGCATTGGAGGCGGCAATAATCAATGAACCTCTTTTTAAAGATATGGGCATCAAAACCTTGTCTCGCAAAAAAGCCTTTATTGATTCAAAAAGATTATCTGGTTTGATTTTTTGGCTCGCCAACTCTTGACAGATAAGAATTGTCTTTGATTCTCTGGGGAGAATTAGAGGAAGTAGCGGGACTATAAAAAATAAAACGTCACATTCGGAATGGTTTCGAAAAAACCAATAAATCTTATGAAAAAAATTTTTTGGAATCAAAACATTCGTTGCATTACTTGACATTCTTTTCTTAGCAAATGTCGCGGATGAATATACTACAAATTCATTTTGAGAATCTTTTTTTAGGAACGCATCTATTAGTTCCAAAACAACATGACCCATTCCGGAGGCGTTTTTCTCTTCGTAAGGTTCTGCGACAAATCCTATTTTCATCTTTTAATTGAAGAAACTATTAAATATTCCTCTATTCCCTTTAACCCACTCCGACATTGCATCAAAGCCTTCATTAAAATCGTATTCCGGTTTCCAACCGATTTCGTTAAAAGCCTTTCTGGTGTCAGCGATAAAAATAGGCTGGTCGCCGGATCTTATGTCAGAATACGCCAATGGGATTTCCCTGCCCATATGCGACATGAGTTTATCCAGGAATTGCAATAATGATAGCTTATTTTCAGGACCGCCGCCGATATTATAAGCTTTCCCGGCAGTTTTATTTATTTTTTCTATAGCCAACTCATATAACCGTGAGAGATCGTCCACAAATAATAAATCCCTTACCTGTTTACCCGTTCCATAAATATTAATACCCCTTTCCAACATACTGGCAATGGTAAACCAAGCCACCCAACCTTGATCCTCTATTCCAAACTGGTGAGGTCCGTATATGCACGATTGCCTGAAAACAACCGTTTTAAGTCCGTATATTCTGTTGTAATCAATAAAATATTGGTCAGCTATTCCTTTGCTGCAACCATAAGGAGAATGATAATCCAAATTTACGTTCTCATGGACTCCGTATTTATGTATTTCTTTATCGTGGAATTGATAATGCTTATCAAATTCTTTGACCGGCAGATGTTCGAGGCAGCCGTAAACTTTGTTTGTGGAAGAATATAGAACGATGGGCTTATTGTCAGACAACCTGACAGCTTCAAGGACATTGAAAGATCCTATGGCGTTAGTCTCAAAATCATGCCTGGGATTGGCCACCGAAGTAGTTACGGCAACTTGCGCGGCCAAATGAAGAACAACGTCAACATCAGAGACCGCGACGCATAATACAGAATAATCTTTTACTATATCAGCTTTAATTATTTTTAGCTTGGATGTTGAATACTCGTTCTTTAACTTTTCGATATTCAGATCTGTTCCCCTGCGGGAAAAATTGTCTAAAATATGCACCTCCCAGCCATTTTTTAAAAAACGCCTGGCCGAATTAACTCCGATAAATCCAGCCCCGCCCGTGATAAGTATCTTGTTTTTCATTGTGTTTATCTTAACAGTATTGTTATAAAAAATAAAGAGCCCAAAGACAAACGTCTTGGGCTCAGAAAGTTCCTGGTTAGACTATTTTTAGATGAAGAACTTAACAATCCAGCCAATGGAAAGGATTAATAACGATTTAATCATACTGCTAACATTTCTCTTTAATAACTCATTCTTTGCAGATGAATCTTTGGGGAATTCCTGACACCCACCTTTAATAAACAATATCATTATAACGACCCCGGTTGATGAAAGAATGGAAAGCTTAGGCATATGGAAAACCGGAACAATGAACCAGTCCCATACTGCTAGATAGTCTCTCTATAAAAATTCACGACATTTTTAATCAAATTAGCAAGGTTATGTTTTTCTACAACAAATAGTTGCAGATCTGAATTATTTTCTTTTTGAGATAAGTTAAATATTTTATTGGCGATTGAACCAGCGTCATTCTTAGTAAAATCTTCTTCAGGAATCATTCTTGCAAACGCCTCATTCGAAGTCAGAATCTTCAATCCGCAAGCCATGGCCTCAAGCACCGCTTTATCCAAGCTGCCAGTATCGCTAAAATTTACAAACAGATCGCCTTTTTGGTAAAAATCCACAATATCTTTGTTTGGAATGGGGCCGACAAAAATTATTTCATCTTCCAGTTTTTTTTCTCGGATCTTTTCTTTCAGTCTTTCAAAATAAATTTTGTCGCTCTCTAAAGCCGGCGATCCGGCAATTTTGATTTCCCAATTTCCCGCGCTAAAATTCTTATTTTTCAATATCTCCGCGGCATCTATCAACAAATCATAATTCTTCACCGGCGCGATCCTCCCCACACTTATGATTCTAAATTTATCATTAGTCTTTTTGTCTTTTTTTGAAAATTGAAAATTGAAAATTGAAAATTTTTCGAGGTCTATCCCATGCCCCGTAATCTCGACTTTTTTTGAAGGCAATCTGAAACTCTCTTTTGAGGCGGTAAATACCCCGTCAATCAATTTTTCCGCCAATTTGAGTTTCCAGTTAACCGCCTTATGAGTATACCATAGCAAGGTTTTTTTCCTGAATATTTTCGGCCAAAGTCCCGCCGAAAATACATACTCCGGGCACATGTGGTAAAATATGCCGTCTGACTTTGGCAAGAATTTCAATAGCAAGAACTGGTATTTAAAAAACTTTGCAAGCTTCCCCGCTCCCCTTTCCTTACCCAAAGAGAAAATCTTTACATTTTCCGGCAACTCATATCTTCCGACAGAATTTGCAACAACAACCAAATCGGCCGATTCTGCCATTTTGCTCAGCCAATCGTGGAAAAAACCCAGGACATCGTCGTTGATATCAACTTTTTGGGTAACGATTAAAATTTTTGGTTTTCTCTTTCCTGCAGATTCCCAAATTTCTTTATACTCCTTTAAATATTCTTCTTTTGTCTTTGTTGGAATCGTTTTAGTTTCTTTAATACTGCCAGAAAGAGCGGCAATAAGTTTCTGGATTAAACCATTTTTATCCCCTACGGCGAAAATATTTTCTTTTTCCAAAATTTCCGGCGCGACGCCGGCATCGCTGGAAATGATTTTGCAGCCAACTGCGGCAGCTTCAACCAAAGTCCTGCCATAGCCTTCATAATTGGAGGTTAGCAAAAACAGGTCAGTAGTTTTGTAATAAGAAGCTAGATCGTCCGTCCAATTCTCTATTATTATATTCTTCTGCAATTCTTTCTTTATTCTTGACCTGCCTCGCCGGCAGGCAGGTTCATAATTCTGTTTTTCCTGGCCGGAACCGACGATGATTAAGCCGACTTTTGGATGAATTTTAACAACTTCGCTGAATGCCCCGATCGCCAGCTCAATATTTTTCTCTTTGCTGAAGCGCGAGGCCATCAGAATAATGAAATCGAATTGGGGATATTTTTTATGGAGGTCGGTTTTGATCGGCGTATTTTTTATTTTTTCCGTATCTACAAAAATCGGAAGTACGGTTACTTTAGTTTGTAGCTTGTAGCTTGTAGCTTGTAGCAAAGATTGTTTGATTCTTTCGCTCACAACCCTGATGCTATCCGCGCGTTTGATTAAAAATTTCCCCAGCAAAACTCGGATTTTATTTAAAAAAGATTCCTTCCAGAAATATGGGCTTAAAAAATCGGTATGAACCTGTAGTTGCAACGGCAATTTGAATTTTCTCGCAATTCTCCAACCAATAAAGCCGGTTTCAAAAGGATCCTGGCAAGTGACAAGAGGCTTGTCACTTGAATTTTCAATTTTCAATTTCCAATTTTCAATTATTTTTTTGCCGATTTTTATTGCATCAAAAATATAAAATAATTTATTTCTTGAATTTGTCAGATAAATAAACGCATTATTTGATATACTAAGTTTTGATTTGTCGTTTTGAGTTTTGACTTTTGACTTTTGAGTTAAAATTACGATGTGTAATTCTTCCGCCAATTTGCCATATTCAATAACTCTCTTTCTAACTTCAGAATTCTCATCAAATATTTTTCTGTCCGTGCCTATACTTAAAATTTTCATAAATTTTTATAAATCTCCAGAAACTCTTTTGCAATATCATTCCATGAATGCGCAAAATCCGAGGAGATAATTCTTTGACGATATTCTTCATAAGTATCAGTATTTAATAATTTTATTATTTTTTCTTTAATATCTTTCTGGTCTAATGGGTCTACCAGGAGTCCCATATTTTTTACTTTTTCAGGCAAACCAGTTTCTTTGGTAACTATAAAAGGCTTGCCGAATCTTACAGCATCGCCTATAATGTTCGGATTTACATCCGAAATTGAAACAAGTATAACGGCGTAGCAATTTTTAATTTGCTCTAGTAATTCTTTTTGCTGCATATCACTAATCACTTCTAATTCTATATCTTTTCTTTCTTTTTTTGCTTCTTCAAAAGCGGAAGACAAAGCTTCTGTATTTTTAAGTTTAATTAAACGCCCCGCAAAAATATAATTCTTTCTAGAATAAGGACTGGTTTCTTTTTCTTTTTTATAAAAGTTTTCTACAATAAATATTGCATCCTTTTTTAATTCATACACTTTTTCAAAAATCTCAGCATGCCACTTTGTATTAAACGCCAAAACCGTCGCGTTTTTTAGCGCGAATTTTTGGAGGAACGCGATGATTTTGAATTTCAAAGAAAGCGGCGGTTGATTTGCGTAGAAATCTTTGAGCTTTATAAGATTGCCGGTCGATTCGACATAGGTTTCCCAGAGGAAATCGCCGCCCACGCGCAAAATAGTTTTTTTGCCGAAAATCTTGCCCGCCAAAACCGCCGGAAAACCCGTTGAAAAAATATCCAAACCGATGATCAAATCGACTTTCGCCAAGGCAAAAATCGTTCTCAAAAAATACCAAACATGTCTTATGCCTATTGGCATTTTTTTCTCTACCCCATAAGCCAACACCTTGACGCTGTGCCCCATTCTTAAAAATTCTTGCTCAAGATTAAGGGCATACTTTGCCGGTCCGCCCACATCCGGCGGATAAATTCCGGTACAGATTAAGATATTTTTGCCGGTTATCATAGAATTAACGCGAAGTGTTAAAAATACAAGACTCTCCTGCCTACAACCTCCTTATTTCATCTTTTATAAGGCTAATTGTTTCCCCCTTTAGAACTTTACGAGCCAAAGCGAATTTACCCGCCGGAAGGAGCGGGTTCAAGTCTTCATCAATATGTTTTTTGGAAACCTTGGTTTCTATAAATCCAACGAGTTCTTTTAGAAACTCTTTCGGCTCTTTGTCGGTTCTTTCTATGATCACCTCTGTATCATATTTCCATCCATTCATGAAAAAATGGTGAATGTCGTATATATCTCTTCCCGCGATGCCCCCGGTTCGGTTGAACCTGTCCCTCAAAGCAACGAGCTTATGAGCAAACATCGTTTCTTTGGTTTGGCAGTTCAGAATTCTGTCTATCTCCAAAAATCTCTCCGGCTTATACTTGCTGGCATGAAAGAGTGGAAACGAAGCATCCAGTTTTAATATTCTTCTCCCCCGGCCGTCATTCTCGTATTTCAGAAAATATTGGATTCCGTTTTTACTGCCGTCTTTAATAGTCAACCCCAATTCGGCAAAAATTTTCTCAAGTAAGATTTTTGTTTTTTTGACATCTTTCTCCTCCCCTGCGTAATCAAAATCCAGATCAACGGAAAATCTGTCCAGCCAACCAAGCATGGAAGCGCATGTCCCGCCCTTAAAATATAAACAACCCGCAAGATAAGGCTCATCCGCGAGTGACTGCAGAACCCTGTAAAGCCAAGCTTTGTGAATGGCGTCTTTTTTATCCGGCAATATCATTGAACTCATGTTTCGGAAGTTTGATTTTATAACCCATGGCATCGATAATATTTTTTACTTCTTTGCGGTCGATCAAACCGGAATTCCAAGCGTCAAAATATTTCCGCGGATTAAAGTAAAGCATGTCAGCAACGGCTCTCGCCACGGAAGCAATCCTTATGCCGTTTCTAACTTCTATGCCGATATCATTATAAAGAAAGTCATCCTTCATTTTTCTGGAACGATACTTGTAACCGTCAACCTTAAAATGTCTAGAAAAAGAACTTACCAAGGTGATTTCTTTCGGGGGCTGATTTAGAATACCGAACTCGTAAAGCGCCGACTCGCAAGACACATACGCGGGACCGTGTATGGCCTTTATCCCCAGAAAAAATGGATCTATATCCTCAATCTTTTTTAGCGCATAAAGCCCTTTATAAATTCGATAGATAAATTTTCTGGCGGCGTACCTGAGAAGAGTTTTATTCAGAGTACTTTTGTTTTGAATACCCCATAAGTTCGCCAGATCCCCGGAATGGAAAACTACCTCGCCCCGCGAAGCAATCTCAGCAATGCGATTACCGGCTGATGTTCTGTCTTTAATTTTGATGATTTTGTTCATTTATTATGGACTTAACTGTCCATAATATTATAACTCCACTCGCTTTTTTATGCAACTTTACTAAAAATTTCTCGCATTCTGACGGCCACGCTGTCCCAGGAATAATTGTTCTCCACCAGCCACTTGCCGTTTCGCGAGATAAAGCCGGCCAACTCGTCGTTAATGAAGAGCATGCGGATCTTGTAGGCCAAGTCTTCCGGATCGTCTATTTTGGCAAAGACTCCGGTGGCAACGTTCGGGCCGACATCTTCAGGATCTTTAATAAAATCAACAATGCCGCCCGTTCTTGTGCCTATCACGGGAAGCCCCGCCCCCATCGCTTCCAGGAAAGAACTCCCCAAGCCTTCCGACCTTGAAGGCCTCACGAATATATCGGCCTGACCCAAATAATCCGGAATTTTCTCTGGCCCGACATGGCCGAGAAATCTGACAACATCTTCAACCTGCAATTCTTTTGCCAGATTTTTCAGCTTTTGCTCCTCCGGCCCCGCGCCGAGAATAAGGGCTTGTAGCTTGTAGCTTGTAGCTTGTAGCTTTAATTTACTCACCGCTCTGATCAAAGTATCAATCCCGTTTTTATGAACCAATCTCGAGGTCGTAATTATTGTTTTTTTATTTTTGTCTTTAACTTTATGAACTTTATGAACTTTCGACTTTATGGACTTCGTATCCACTCCATTCGGCACCACCTCCACTTCCGCCCTTACTCCCATGTTCCTTCCCCATTCCGCCAGATAATTGCTTATCGCCTGCATGCAATCCGCCTTGCTGAAAACTTTCCGGTAAAGCCTGGTCAAAAAATATCTGAGCACCCCCATCTGCCTGAACGGATGATCGACTGGGTCGCCCTCCTGCAAAGTGAGCAAATATTTGACTTCCGGATGCCGAAGTTTAAAAAACAACGCAGCGAACCCCGCCCGGTTTGCCATGATAGACCAGACCAAATCAAACGGGTTTTTTTTATGAAGCCTGTTCGCTTTACAAAAAGCAAAAATGGGGAAGAAAAGCTTCCCTCCGCCGATCCGATAAACATTTACATTGCCGAGTCGCTCTTTTCTAGGCCATTTCCGGTCGAAACGGAGGGTGATTAGATCAAAATCGGCATTATCGATCCTATCGGTAATTTCCTTGACTGCCAGCTCCGCCCCGCCCACGAATGGCGCGTAAGCCAGGGAAAAAATAAGGATTCTTTTTCGTTTTTCTTCAGAAAGATCCATAAATATGGTATCCTTACGGTATAATAAAATGCCCGAAAAATCAACGAAAAAGAAGGTTTTATATATCATAACCAAGTCGGTCTGGGGCGGGGCTCAGAAATATGTTTTCGACCTGGCGACAAATCTGCCAAAGGATCAATTTGAGCCGATTATCGCGGGAGGCGGAAGAGGCCTGATGGCCCAAAGGCTGACAGGGGCCAACTTGCCCTATTTTGAAATTAAAAATTTTCAAAGAAATGTAAATTTCTTAAAAGATATTTTTTCTTCTGTTGAAGTTTTTTTTCTTCTTTTGAAAACAAGGCCTGACATTGTTCATGTGTCCAGCTCCAAAGCAGGCGGAGCTGCGGGATTGGCTTGTTTTGTTTATAAACTTTCAACTTTCCACTTTCAACTTTCCACTGTGTTTACAGTTCACGGTTGGGCCTTTCTCGAAGACCGGCTCCGCTGGCAAAACATACTTATAAAAATGATCAGTAGGTTGACTTGTCTTTTTTACGACAAAATAATCTGTGTCTCGGAAAATGATTATAGAGAGGCGATAAAAAACAAAATCGCTCCGGCAAGAAAAATGACAGTAATACATAACGGAATCAAACAGGAGGATTATAATTTCTTGGAAAAAGAAAGGGCAAGAGAGGAGCTTGCGGCAAATTATAAATCGCAGTCTGATAAATTTGAAGTCCTGCCCCCGCCGTATTTGGCGGGGCAAGCTGGTTGTCTTCAACCTGCCCGCCCGCCACGCTTCGCTGGCGATAGCGGGCGGGGAAGGTCGGCAAATTTATCAGACCACCTTATCGGCACCATTGGCGAGTTTACCAAAAACAAAGGACACATAAACTTGATCGAAGCGATCCATTCGCTAGCGGCTAGAGGCTATCGCTTGACGACTATCCTTATTGGCTGGGGGGAAGAAAAAAAGAATTATGAATCAAGAATCAAGAATTACGAAATTGGAGATAAATTTTTTATAATCGGTAAAAACGAATTGTCTGATCCGAACTCGGCCAATTATCTTAAAGCCCTTGATATTTTTGTCTTGCCTTCCGTCAAAGAAGGCCTGCCTTATCTGTTACTTGAAGCCGGCTTGGCCGGATTGCCGGTTATTGCTTCCAGCGTCGGAGGCATACCGGAGATCATAGATAACGGAAAAGAAGGCATTTTGGCGCCACCCAAAAATCCTGAAGCCCTAGCCGAAGCGATTAAAAAGCTGATGGAAGATAAAAATCTTCGCGAGCAATTCGCCGCCAATCTTCGCCAAAAAATCCTGTCAAAATTCTCCCTCCAGAAAATGCTAGACGACACCATCGCGGCATATTCCCTCATTCCAACCCGGCATGTTGGCTGAGTTATCAACAGGTTTATCCACAGGAAATCATGGCTAGAACTCCACTTCCTCCCCCTCTATTATCGCGTTGCCGGAGATACTACTGTCTTCCGAAACGATTATACCTTCGCCGGAGACATTTTCGATTACCGCGTCTAGGACAGTCGCGACAGATTCATCATAAAGACTAATGCCGTCTCTTGCCGGCATCTCGCTCGATATGTCGCTTATTGTGGAAGTCGATATTGATACGGTTGAATGATACGCGGTGATGCCATCTCCGTTTAAAACATTGCTGATCGTAGAGCTGGCTATGGAAACTGTCGAATCATAAACGCCTATGCCGTCGCCGCCAAGAACGGTGTCTATCGTTGTCGAAGACATCGATAGATTGGAATCGTATATTCCGATAGCGTCGGCGTTGATGGTGTTGGATATAGTGGAAGAAGCGACAGAAACACTGCTGCCATTGTACGCCGCGATCGCCTCATTCGTGGTGCTGGCGAAAGTCACGTTTTCAATTTCCGCCGAGCTGTTGTTGTTTAGTTCGATGCTGGCATTGTTGTTGATAAATTCCGCGTTGGTTATCTCCAGATCGGCTCCGTTGTTCAACCTGATTCCTCCCGTGTTTGAGATAACGACATTGGTCATTGTACTGGTTCCGTTATCGTTATTTATCCTTATCCTGTTTGTTGTCGGATTTTCGGAAAAAGAATCGAAAACTATCGGATTGCTTTCTTCCCCCTCGGCATCAAGGACACCGTTGACGACAAGATTATTCAGATAAAGACTGACTTGAACGCCGGATTCGATTGCAAGAGTTGATGTGGCCGAGACTTGGATATTCTCTGAAACATAATAGCAATTATCTTTTTCAAGGGTGAGATCCTGATATATGTTTTGGCCGTTGTTGATGTTGATGAAGCTTGCGGAATTGCATTGGCCGGGCGTGCCGGAGATTGAGTTATTATCGGTGTCTTCGCCGCTTTTGATGAAATCGATATTTGCCCCCCAAGTGGTCCAGTTGGAAGGATCGGTTCCTGATCCTTTGGGATTGACGCGCTCCATCGTTTTTCTGGTTGCGCTGTCTCCGGCGGCCCATTCGCCTGCTACGGATGGGGTTCTGTCCAGCGTGGTGGAGGAATGAGAAAGGATAAGCTCTTCGCCGCTGTTGCTCATCGCCCATTGGGAAGCTCCGGTGCCGTAGGTAATGATGGATTGATTTACGATTATCGCGTCTTGCCTTCTTTCAAGGATAAGGTATTCTTTCGGACCGATCGCGTCGGAAAGAGCGATATATGGCAGGCCGTCTTGGGATTCTATGGCCCATTGAGACAAGTCTATCGTATGGCTTGTATTGTTTTTGATTTCCAGCCATTCGTCGTAGGAAGAGGCGGTTGTTCCCATCCAGGCGATCTCGTTTATGGCAATTGGAATAGTGGCGACAGAGACAGTTTGAGTGCTTGTCCCGCTGGAAGCGGGGCTGATAGCGGCCGACGAGGCCGAGACGGAGAAATTGTAATCGGAGAAATCGGGGATGTTTGCGACAAAATTTAATTCCGTGGTCGTGGCGTATTCTCCATTTTTGCTTACGGCGTAATGACTAGCTCCGGAAACGGCTTGCCAGGAAAATGATACGGTGGTTGTGGCGAGGAGACAGCCGTCCGTAGCCAAAGAGTAATCGCATTGAGGGACGAGAAGATTCGGGGCCGAAAGAGAGTCCGGCTCTTGTTCTTCTTCTTCCTCTTCTTCCTGTTGATTCGATTCTGAGACAAGAGATATTTGACTCGGAGCTGCTCCACCGCCAAAGCCGGGATACAGAGGACCGAGGAAGAGAAGGGTTGGACGGGAGGCTTGGCGAGTCGCGGCTTCAGCTTCAGCCGCTTGATCATTTTTCGCACCCTTCTCCGCTTCCATCAAAGCCTCGGCTTGTCTTCTCATCTCATCCAAAGAATTTTGGAGTTGGGCGATTGAGGAAAAATTCGAACCTCTTGATCGAAGGGGCTGTGGAAAACTTCGCTCTCCTGGCTGGTTGTCTTCAACCTGCAAGGTGAGCGAAGTTTTCCACAGCTCGCTAGTAGAGTCTCCCGCAGAAAACTCCGCAGTCCTAGAAGCAACTTCACCTGTTGAAAACTCTGCCGACCTTCCCCGCCCGCTATCGCCAGCGAAGAGTGGCTGGCGGGCAGGTCGAAGACGACCAGGCAGGACTGCAGAGTTTTCAACAGACTCCAGCCCACCCGCAGAGTTTTCAGCAGGCTCAGGTTGGGAATTTCCCGGATTCCCCGCGACGGCGGCCGAGTTATCAGTTTGGCCACCTCCTAAAATCAAAGCCGGAGCCTTTATTATCGCCGAAGCCACTTGCTCGGTGGTCTTTACGGCCAATGAACCCAGTTGATATGATTTTTCTCCCACAACCTTGGCGGCATCGACAACCGATTCTCCGGCAAAGTCGGAGACGCCCAATAGCGCCCCCGTGGTCTTATGCGCCAAAGTTATCTTCGGAGGATCGATGCAATTCTCTTCTTCCTCTTGAACATCGCTTGAGGTTAGTTTACTTAAAGAGGATTGGATATCGGAGACAATTTTTCCGCCGCTATACTTGAGATACACGAGGGAAAAATTGTGTCCCATTTCATCATCGCCTTCTTTCAAGACAATGCTGTCATTGGGCGGCATGATTTGTTTGAACGGGAATTTCGACATCAGGCCGGCGATGACCTTGTCGGTGTCGGAGGTAAGCCAACCCCCTTCTCCGGCCACTCTTGCGGCCGGAGTGGCGACGGCGTAAACGCCTATGGATTCTTTGGGGACACCCCCTTCTTTTCCGGCCACGCTGCCGTAGAAACTGTTGGCGTAGAAATTTCCTTGGGAGTGAGCCACGAGAAGGACTTTTTGCGTCTTCACCTTCTCGCTGGCGTCTCTGATCATTTCCACCAGATCATAGTCCATCACCGTCTCGTATTCGAAGATCTTCTGATATACAACCTTTACCAAGTCCCCCAGACCGGCGAGATGAGAAGGGTTGTGGAGATAGTCGACGGTGATGGGTTGATTGTTGAAGGAAGGAGGTAGAATTTTTTCAAGTGCGGTTTTATTGTCATCTGCTTCGTCTTCATCAACAAAAATCCCGTTTATAGCAAAGATTGAATAGCCTGTGGCAGAACACTTAATCTCGCTTGCTGAAACAAAATTAAACACAGGGAAAAATCCTAAAAAAATTAACGAAAATATTTTCATAAAGCCTAAACGATTCATTCCTAATTTACTAGCAACGAATAATCAATATCGCAAACATGCGGCAAAGAGTTATAACTTCCAATTTTTTTATAAAACTCTTTTCTAAATCTTTTTCTTTCATCCGTGTTAAGCTGCTTTTTTTCAACAAAATCAATATATTTATCGATTTTCTCTAAGTCGGAATATTCTCTCGCAGATTCAGGACTTTTCCTTGGTACAAGAGTATCGGCAACACAAATATTAGCTCTGCTTGCCTCCTGTATCGCCGCAATCACCACTTCTGTATTCAGAAACGACTGACTCATCTCCATCTGCAACGCCAACGCATATTGCAAAAGCGCCGCCCTGGTTTTGGCCGAATTCGGATATTCTTTGAAGATGGCCAACTCCACATCGTCTCGGATGCCGTTTTGGTTTGCATCGATTCCTTGGACCGTCTTATCCGCTTCCATTCCCGGATCGGGCGGCAAATTCTTGCCCATCACATCGTCCATGACGAGTTTCGTGTTATGGATTTTTGCAACCAATTCTTCTGTTTTACTTTTCTTTATCACATGAGGAATGCGATAGATTACCAGACCAATAAAGAGAATGACTATTACCAATACCGCTCTTATGATTATCTTTTTGAAAAGTTTCATTTTAAATTTGTTTAATTTTCTAATTTCGACTTCCAATTCATTTTCTCATTTTTGTCGTTATTTTAAAAGTAAAAATAAAAACGATTCCATCTTACCAAACCGAGATAAAATCTTTCTAAAGTCCATAATTTGCAAGCAGCCCTTATTGTGGAAAACCTGTGGATAACTCATCCAACCCGCCGGGTTGGAAAATCTCTTTTAACGCCCATGGAGCGACAAATTCTTGGATTGCGGAAATTGGGATATCTCCGAATATAGAAAAAGGACCTTTATCTTCATTGTTGTAATCAACTCCGATGCAAGAGGCCGAGAAAGCTTCCCGTTTCGGGGCAAACATCAGATCACAGCTTGGTTCTCCGTCATATTTAGAAAGCAGCAGCGGCTTCATTATTCTTACCGCTTCCGCCCAAGCCAAATCATCGCGAAACAGTTCGTTTCCCTCCCTCATCATTTCGCCCTTTTCAAGGTCGAAAATAAGATATGTTCGCTCGAGGTCGCCGACTTTGCCGCCAGACAGATGGTCTGATGATGTAAAAGCCAGGGAAATCAAACGCGGTGACATAAGCAATATTTCCGTATCGATATTGAGAGTGCTTGCTTCCCCGTTATCATCGGCGGCAGTTATGACACCTCGAATAAAAGTATCCTTCAATGCTCCGATATATCTATCAACATCCTCGTTAATTTTTTCGGCCAAGGAATCATTGGTGTAAAAAGCCACCTCGGGAACCCTTAAGCTTATTAAGAACTTTTTTGGTTCCTTCTCTATGGTAATTTTTTTCCAGCTTATAACTGGCAGACTTAATTGCTTTGCCACCTGAGAAACCTCTTCTTTTTTATTCCAACGCAGAGCAAATGCCAAAAAAGAAATTGCGATAATTATCCCAAAAATCATTGCAATGGCTTTTGAAAAAGATTTTCCAGGCATAGAAATATCAATCAACAACCTTTAAAACACCGACACTTCTATTATCTCCTTTGCGCGCTTTGATAAGAGTGCGGTATATTTCCATCCACCGCTCAGTTTCTGCAATAGAGATACAGCCCGCAGAAACCAACCCAGATTCACGTCCACCCTTTTCATACCTTAAGATCAACTTTAGATATTCCGGCAATGACGCATTGTCATCCTTATTATCCAATGTCAAAAACCAGCCATCCTTCGTATTTGGGATATATCTCTCGACATCTCCGATTATCGCTTCAAATTCAAGTTCGAAAACGGCTTTCCTGCCGCCCCAGAATAATTTGCTCAACAGCGAACGGCTTTCCTTTACCTCCACATTAAACCTGAATATTTGTGACTTCTCCGAGGCAACATCGATTTTAATGCTGCTTTTCAGCGCGCCGGTATCGCTAAACAATAAATCTTTTTCGATGACTGCTATGGCAAGATCTGATTGCAACACATCCTGATCTGATTCTAATCTTAAGATTTCTTGATCAATACTTTTTGCTTCTCCCGCTTTAATTCTTTTATCAACTCGGAAAAATTTTCCAAAGGCTTCAATCTCTACTCTAATATCACGGCCAACGGAATTGCCAGCGTATTTTATTTTTGTAAGATTTAATTTTATAAACTTTAGCATTTTTTTGAATAAGACTTGATTAATTAATTCTATCATACCAAACCGAGATAAAATATTTCTAAAATTTTGACAAAAAAATAACCCTTTACTAAAGGGTTATTTCCCAACTTGCCAAAATTTTGAATTTTTGACAACCAAACAAGTTAAATTCTCTTTTCCAACCTGCCTACCGGCAGGCATGACTGAGTTGTTCACAGGTTTTCCACAAGCCAGTCGTGGAAGCTGTCGAGATATTTTTCTTCGTTGGTTTCATACAGTTCAAAAAAGGCCTCTTTGTCGCTTATCATCGGGAACTCCCTGCTCCCAACACTTAAAAAATAATCAGACCAGCGATAACCCGCTGGACGAATTTAAGCGCGCCTCCTTCGACCACTTCTTCAACCAGAATATGATAATGATTCGGCATCAGGCTCCACTTTAGAATATTGACCAGTTTGTCTTGAGGAGGAGGGTCTTTGAGGTATTCCTTCGGATCTTCTCTTTCGCCAAGCCTGCGACCGCGATTGTTGAAGCGATGAAGACAGTAGATAAAACGCAAATAGTCGTTAGTGCCGAGAAAAATCGGATCTTTATTAACCCCCCGATTCAAGATATGGTAAATATTTCCCATGCCTGGGATTATAGCTTAGAAAATCGGTAATTCCAACCCGGCGGCCTGCCTGCCGGTAGGCAGGGTTGGATGAGTTATACACAGATTATGAACAGCTATTTTATGGCCTTGAGAAGATTTTGGAGGTCGAGGGGAGCTTCGCCGGGGTTGGCGGCAATGCCCTGTTCAAGAATAGCTTTGGCTTTAGTGTTATCTTTGATAACAAAGCGGTAGAAATCGGCAAAATTGCGGTAAATATAAATGGCGGAAGGGTTGTTTTCTAAGGCTTTCTTGTAATTTTCTTCGGCTTTTTTGTAATCTTTCAAGTAGTATCCGTAAAGCTCGCCGAGGTTATGGAAAGATCTCTCATTTTGGGGCCAGGCAAGGCCGGCGTATGTCCATATTGTCCTCGCTTCTTCGTAATCTTCTATGGTTTTGCGATGAACTCCCAAGATCAACCAATCTTCCAGAGAATATTTGTTTGCTTTTAATCTGGTTGTTACTTCTTTGATCTTTTCCGTCGCGAATTTTAGAGTTATATCATCAACGCCAGGCAGAGCCATGATCGGCTTATCTAAATCAGGCATCGGAATTTTATCTATATTTTCGAAGTTTTTAGGCAAATCAATTTTTTTAACCTCATAATTGCCGTTTCCCTCAACAACTATGCCAGGATTATTATTCTGAGTTTTGTTGCCGTTTTTTTGAGCTGCCTCCTTACTGTTTTTAATATTTTCTTTGATATAAAAGCCTACCGATCCAAACAGGAGAATTGATAAGGTAATTAAAATAATTTTTTTGGTCATTTTGCTTTTGTTTTATTTTAAGGAAAAAGGCGACCAAAAGCAAACACCGCGCCCATAGGGCGCGGTGTTTTCGCTTAACCTCCCGCTAAAAGCGGGACACAAGATGGTTAGTTTACTTGGACTTGGTGAATGAGATGCCGCTTGAAGGCAGCGATGCAACATTGTATCCGTTCGTCCAATCAAGATCGTTGATCGAAACTGTCGTGCTGGTGGCTCTCGGAGACCAGATGAAGTTGTTGGCAGCAGTGCCAGCCGCTTCAATGTTAACATAGTTACCCATCAAATTGGCCAATGAAGGATAGGCGTTGTCGCCTCTCAAGGTCACTGTCATTGAATCTCCCGAACCGACCCCGGTAATGGTGGCAACCACTTTGAAGTACATCGTGGCTCCAGCCGCTATCTCGATGGTCGTTGAAGCTCCGGCCGTTGTTTGAGGATATACCTCAATATCGGTTGAAGCTGCCGCCCAGAGAGTTTCCAAATCAGCATCCGTATTCAACATCTTTCCGCCTGAACCGATTCCTGAAACAGGGCTTGAGAATGTGCCGCTGCTGTAGCTGTTGTAAGCGTAGACATTCAAGCTATCGGCTGTTACTCCGGTGGTGGCGACGTTGAAAGCAAGTTTGTACAAAGCAATCTTGCCTTTACTGTCGGCCGTTACACTGAAGCCCATGACTGTTTCATCCGTTGTTCCCGCCAATGTTGACTCTATGCCTGAAAGTCTGGCGACTGTCGGGTAAGACTTGAAGACTCTGGTTGACGACAATGATGTCGCGCCTGAGCTTGAAGTCAATGACACGCCGCTTGACTGGCCTGTACCCTGAGCATTGCCCGCGCCAATATAATTGACGGCGATCAAAGCTCCTTGTGTACCAGCCTGGCTGGTGCCGATGTCAGACAAATCTCCTTTGATGGTCAAAGTCTTGTCTCCATCCTTAGGAATGATGAAGTCTGAAGTCAAAGTCGAGGTTCCAGTGGCTCCGGTAAGAGTCAAAGAACCGACTTTGGTTGAACCGTCCCACAAAGTCAAGTGGGCTCCGTTCGTTCCCGATGTGGTGAAGTTGGAAGCCGAGCTTGAAGCCGTGTTGGTAAGGGTCAATCCAAGTTTGGTGAGATTGATAGCTTCATTAGCCGCGTGGAAGTCTATGACTCCAAGGGTAACGCCGCTTGTTCCAGCCGAGGCAACCGCATTGGCGGCCGGGCTCAGCGAGGTGTTGGCGGTAACGGTCAATGTGCCATTTGCAGTCAAGGTCATCATTTGACCGGTTGAATCGTTCTCAGTTAAACCGGCTGATTGGCCTGAAGTAACTCCAGTGATTGTCGGAGAAGCTCCGCTGTCATAACCCCAAGCATAATTCCCGGTGGCTCCGGCAATAATGTTGCACTTGAGCGTCAAAGTCTTCGATGTTCCTTTTGAAACAGTGAAAGCTGAATCAAGGGTGAATGAAGTCGATGAACCGGCGGCTGAAGGATTGACCACATTTGAACCTGTGTTCAGTGCCGTTGAACCGTCGTAAAGGATACAGTTGTTAACGTTCGTTGCTGTACCTCCGAAAATTTCATAAGCCAAAGGCAGCGAACTGAACTTTACATCCTCTCCTGAGGCCGCGGCATCAAGGACATATTTCGCGAAAGTGAATCCTTGCGCTCCGGAAACGACTGTCTGCGCGACCGGGTCGCTTGAGACGCTGATCGTCATAGCGGCGGTCTTCAGAGTCATTGTGTTACCCGTTACTACCGAGGAAGTAATCGAGCTTCCGGTGATCGAGTTACCGGTTGTTTGACCAGTAACGTTTGACCAGTTGGATGAAGGCGTGGTTGAAGCAACTACTGTCTGATCGTTAGCAAAGTCTGTTCCGAGTTTTCCTTTCAAAGTATAAGTTTTTGTTCCGACTGGGAAAGTAACTGTATCAGAGAATGTAACTGTTCCATAAGCGGCCGCCCCCGAGCCATCGGCCGGACCGGCTACTACACTGCCATTCTCGTCATAAAGGGAAATATTTGTTATATCGGCTACCTGACCTCCTGTTCCTGTTATCAAGAAATTGAAGATCAAGTTATTAGCCGAGATAGGCTCACCCTTTACTTCTACGATGAATCCGCCCAAGGGCTGATTCGCTACGTTCTCCGCGACATTTTGCGCGGCTACTGAAGTAGCTTTGGTAACGGTAATCGTTCCGGCTGAAACTTCTACCTGTGAAGCATCGTACCAAGGATTGGTGCTGCTGAAATTACTGGAATCATCTGCAGGATCTGAACCTCCGTTCGGAGCCGTGATTCCATATCCATAAGTCTCTCCCGTTATATAGACATCGGTATTCTTATAAATATCGAAGTCTATCGTTCTGCCTGAACCTCCGACAATGTCTCCTTTAACGGAGATCTCGATGTTTCCTCCCTTGTCGACAACTATGCCATCGCCGAATGTGGCGGTGTAATATTTGCCGTCTGAAGAAACCGTCGTGTCGTAGGCTGTGCCGTCTATATAAGTCTTGACGTTAGCCAAGTCTGAAGTGGCGGCCGAACCTGACTGATTCCACCTGATTGATTTGACTTTGATCTTTTCAGCTGAACCGGCGGTGAACTTAACAGCCGAGAAAGTGTAACCGGTCGTGCCGATAGGCTTTGTCGGGCTGGTGGCCGGATCAATAGATCCTCGAGCGTTCGAGACGCTGCCGATAGCCAAACTGGAGTTAATAGTGTGTCCTGCTCCGGTTATCGGAAGGCTTCCTGAAACAGTGGCTGAAGTTGAAACTCCGGTCACTGAAAGGTAAGCGACTTGACCGGCGTATGAAGTCAAAGCATTGGTAGCGGTGCTGCCGTCATCATCCATGTTTCCGGCTACCGTGAATGTTTTTGACTGTCCGGCTTTTATAGTAACAGTGTCTCCTATTGTAGCTTTGTGATCGGAATTCAATGTCTTGGAGATTCCAAGTTGGGCTCCGTTCTCATCCAAGAGAACGATTCCATCGAAAACCGCATCATTGGCCAATCCGGTCCTCTCAACCGTGACTCCCGTGACTGTGATATCCTGGGATCCGGCGGTCAAAGTGACCTTGGTGAAAGGAAGTCTGGCCGCGCCCTCGACTGCCAATGTGGCAACCGGTTGCGTCGCGGTTGATATCGTCAATCCTTCGCCTGTCGCGACCGAGCTTGCCGATGAGGAAGCTCCGGATGAAACAGAAGATGATACTGACGAAACTGAAGATGAGCTTGATGACGAGACCAAGCTGCTGTACTTGGCTTGCGACAATGAACCGAAGTAACCGGCTGCCGGAGAAACTCCGTTAGCGGCTTGCCACGCGGCAACGGCTGACTTTGTCACAGAACCGAAGTATCCGGTCGCTCCGCCTGAAAAGGTGTAATGACCGGTGGTTTGCAAATACTTTTGCAAACAAGTGACATCCTCACCCTTTGACCCGACGGTCAATGATCGTGTGAATGAGCACTTTGTCGCGGTGCTTCCTCCCGTTGATCCGGTCTGAAGCGAGGCGAGCTGGGCTTGCAACTGCGTGATCTGGGCCAACAGTGAAGCAATCGTTTCTTCGGTGGTGGCGGCCAAAGTCGTCATAGGAGCTACCAAAGCTCCGACAGACAACCAGGCGGCTGTTGCCAAGCCAACGATAACTGAAGTTGTTTTACCAACTTTAGTTGTCTTAAAATTATTCATAATGTTTTCTAATCTCTTAATATAACTTCGCCTTCATGAACTTTGTTGCGGCTTTTTATTAGCCGCGACCGAAAGCGAAATTACTTCTCGCGCGAATTTGATCCGATTTCGACAAAACCGAATATTTCGCGCAATTATCCAATAATCTAATTAATCTGTTCAATCGAATTCTAATTGAAGTTTTCAATTCTGAAATTCAGCAATTTCTTTCCATGATCTTTAATGCATCCATCGTTATTTGATTTTCAAAGGTCAGACACGCTTCCGGGCCATCATCGCTGCCTATCCGTTTCTCATTTTTCTGATTATTAAATATTATTATAAACCGCAAAAAAAAGTCGCGCAAATAATAACTGTGGATAACTCCGGAATTGTTCCGGGCGTTTCCTTAATAAAATCAGAGTCTAGGGCATATTATGGCAGAAACGGAATACAGGGTCAATCAGACCTAAAATGATACATCAAAGCTTAGTTTTTGTCAAATCATACGCTTGCCGCCTCGAGGTTCGTATTTTCTTTAATTATTTCGTATTTGCGCCATCTTTTGTCCCCGATCGCCAAAACCTTCCTATGCTTAACAAGATCCAAAAGATCCCTTTGTATTGATTTTTCGCTAGTCTCGCCCGTGAAAACGGAGGCTATTTCATTTACAGTTTTTCCCGCTCCGCCTTTAAGCAAATCCAATATCCTGCCCTTCCGGCTTTTGGGGTCTATTTGAATGGGAGTCAAAGCAGGTCTTTTGGCGAATAGGTCTGCCGGACGGAGACTTTCCTTCGGTATTGAATTCTCCCTTTTTTCCGTAAAATTTTTGACGCTTTTTTCTTCGATTTTTTCCGACGCGGAAATGCCCGAGAGAAGTTCCGGATCGTATGAGATCTCCTCTTTTTTCCCTTCTATGAAATTCTTTAAATTGGAATATTCTCTTTTCAAGATTTCGAAATTCAAGCTGGAGACGCAAACGCCATAAGCGGCAAGTTCCAAAGACCTCGTTACCGCGGATATCAAATCCACGGATTCGAATATCAAACCATTCTTGTCCTTTGTCTTTCTAATGATCACCAGATTATCATGAATTACTAGCGCTTTGTCCCTGAGTGTCCATTTCAACGGTTCTTTATCGGACAAAAGGTCAGTAACCCTATATAAAGCCGCTGTTAGCTTTTGGGTTCTGTCCGTAATGTGATCGAATATGTCTTTAATGTTGTCCATTATATTTATCTTGCTTTGTCCTTTAAAAAGCTCCTTCGGCATTTTTGCATTAGAGACATTTTAACGGACATTCTAAAAAAATCAATTCAATGATTTTTCCTTTTGAGTTTGCTGAAAATAGGAAGTATAATTAACTTGTGAAAAAAGTTAGAAAAGAAAAAAAGAAGGAAACGCCTAAGGCCGCTGTCCACAAAAAAGAACAACCCGTCAATAAACTCTTCGGGGAATTGAAGCGAGAGACCAAGCATTCGATCCTGGGGATCATTTCTCTTGTCGCGGCGGCTGTTTTTATTTTGTCTTATCTGGACAAAGCGGGTCCGGCCGGAGACTTCATAAATAAAATATTCACCGCTCTTTTTGGAAACGGGTCATTTCTGGCGCCGATAGTTTTGCTCTTTGCGGCAGTGTCCTTTATATACTCGCTTCGCCCGAGCATTGTTTCTCATACCATCATCGGCGGTTCGATTTTTCTGATCAGCTCGCTTGGCGCGATAGGTTCCGTATGGGGCATAAGCGGAGGCGGCTATGTCGGCTATTTTGTTTCTTATCCTCTGCTCAAATTCTTCGACCTCTCTCTGAGTCTCATCATCCTTATAGGCATCTGTCTCGTTTCCATATTAGTGATGCTCAACATGCCGCTTAAGTTGAGTTTCAAGCGAAGCGTCAGGGATAACGAGGATGAGGATGAGATCGAAGAATCAGACGAAGAAACGGCCGAAGCGGAAGAGAAGAAAGAAAAGGCGGGGTCGTCCATAAAAGAAAAACTGACGGAAAAGATAAAAAACGCTCTGCCGAAAAAGGCCGCCGAAAAGGAAGAGGAAGAGCTCCCCGACCTGAAGACCGATTCCTATGTCGGAAGCGCCAGAAAACAAAAAATGGATTTCGAGATGCCCCCATTGAGCCTTCTTGAGGGAGACAAGGGCAAGCCTTCGAGCGGCGACATCAAAGCCAATGCCAACATAATCAAAAGAACTCTTCAGAACTTTGGCATCGAGGTTGAACTGGGGGAAATAAATATCGGTCCTTCCGTTACTCAATACACGCTGAAGCCCGCCGAAGGGATCAAACTTTCCCGAATTCTTGCTTTGCAAAACGATCTGTCCCTTGCTCTTGCGGCTCACCCCTTAAGAATAGAAGCCCCTATCCCCGGGAGATCTTTGGTCGGCATTGAGATTCCAAACAGCTCCAAGACGATAATCGGGTTGGCAAGCTTGTTTGCCGACGAAGGATACAAGAAACCGGATCCGCTTCTTGTGGCTCTTGGACGGGATGTGGCGGGCAAGCCGATATATTCCAATGTCGCCAAGATGCCTCACCTTCTCGTGGCCGGAGCTACGGGCAGCGGCAAGTCCATTTATATTCATGCTTTTATTGTGAGTTTGCTCTATCGTAACTCTCCCGAAAATCTGAGGTTCATCATGATAGATCCAAAACGCGTGGAGCTTACCGTATACAATAGTATTCCTCATATGCTAACCCCCGCGATAATAGACACCAAAAAAGCGATTCTTACGCTTAAATGGCTGACAAAGGAAATGGAAAGAAGATATGACACCCTGATGACGGCCGGCGTCAGAGATATTCATTCATATCACAAAGAAAAGAAGGAAAACAACCCGCCCATGCCTTACCTTGTGGTCATAATCGACGAGTTGGCCGACTTGATGAGCACCTACCCGAGGGAGGTGGAGGCTTCCATAGTAAGACTTGCGCAAATGTCGAGAGCGGTGGGCATTCACCTTGTTCTTTCAACACAAAGGCCGTCCGTTGAAGTAATCACCGGTCTGATAAAAGCCAACATCACCAGCAGAGTGGCTCTTCAGGTGGCTTCTCAGATAGACTCCAGGACGATCCTCGATATGGCAGGGGCGGAAAAGTTGCTCGGCCACGGCGATATGCTCTTCCTGGCCGGAGATACAGCCAAACCGAGAAGGATCCAGGGCCCGTATATTTCCGAGAAAGAAGTCAAGAATGTAGTCAACTATCTGGCCGACAAGTACAAGAATGTGGACTTTGAAGACCTAAGCCTGGCCACCGAACAGGCGGCCAACGGTTCGACCCAAGCTCTCCAAATCAACTTTGATGAAGCGGCAGATGACATGGACGACGATATGTACGAGGAAGCGAGAGAAACTGTGATCGAGACAGGCAAAGCTTCCACGTCATTCCTGCAAAGGAAGCTGAAGATCGGCTATGCCAGGGCCGCCCGGCTGATAGACATGCTCGAGGAGCGCGGGGTGATAAGCCAGGGAGACGGCGCCAAAGCGAGACAAGTGCTTATTGGCAATGAGAATCCGGAAAGCGCCGCGCTGGAAGCGGAAGCGGATAAGTTACTGGGAGAAGCGGGGTCAAAGGAAGAGCAAGTTTAATTAGAATTTAAAAAGAGCTTTAATAAAATGACTTTGCAAAAAACAAAAATTTTAACCAGCGCCGGTATCATCGCTCTTTTGCTGTTCTCTTTCGGCGCCTACGGGCTTTACAAAGCCAAGGCTTTTCTCGAGGGGCCGAAGATAATAATCGAATCCCCCAGGAGCGGCGAAGGAGTAAAAAAATCATACACGGAAATTACAGGAAAGGCGCTGAATGTATCCAGCGTGTTTCTCAACGGGCGACAAATTTTTACCGACAAGGACGGAAATTTTAAAGGAAATTTGCTCCTTGCCTCCGGCTACAATATAATAGAGGTGTCAGGCATGGATAAATTCGGCAGACAGGTAAAGGAGATACTGGAGTTGGTATATAAATAACATGATTTCAAAAAAAGAACCAAAAGAATCGAAGGGCAGGGACACAGGCATTGAGAATGCTCTTCGCGATATCAAGAGCAAATTCGGCGACGGATCCATAATGAAGCTTGGCGAAACACCCAAGGTTGATGTTGATGTCATACCTTCCGGCTCCCTAAGTCTTGATATGGCGCTTGGAGTCGGCGGTTTGCCGCGAGGCAGGATCATTGAGGTTTACGGTCCGGAATCTTCCGGCAAGACAACTTTGGCCTTGACCGCTATAGCTCAGGCCCAGAAAAAAGGCGGGGTCTGCGCCTTCATCGATGCTGAACACGCCCTAGATCCGGAGTATGCCAAAAAACTTGGCGTCAAGATCGACGACCTGCTCGTCTCACAACCTGACACGGGAGAACAGGCTTTGGAGATCACGGAAAGCCTTGTTCGCTCCGGCAGTATCGATGTCGTTGTTATCGATTCGGTGGCCGCGCTTACCCCTAAAGCCGAGATCGAAGGAGAAATGGGCCAATCCCATGTCGGATTGCAGGCCCGGCTGATGTCCCAAGCCCTCAGAAAACTGACGGCAATTACCGCCAAATCAAAAACCGTCGTTATCTTCATCAATCAGATCAGAATGCAGATCGGCATTATGTTCGGTAATCCGGAAACCACCCCCGGAGGAAAAGCTCTTAAATTTTATTGTTCGGTAAGAATTGAGGTCAGAAGAGCGGCGCAGATCAAGAAAGGAGAAGATGTTATCGGCAACCGCGTAAAAGTAAAGATTGTGAAAAATAAAGTGGCAGCCCCCTTCAGAACCGCCGAGTTTGACATCATTTTTAACGAGGGAATTTCTTATACCGGCGATATTTTAAACTTGGGCGAAAAATATGAGATCATAAAGAAAGCGGGCGCTTCCTACTCCTACGACGGCCAAAGTCTCGGCCGCGGATACGACAACGCCAAAACGCACCTAGCAGAAAATCCCAAATTGATCCAAGAATTGGAAGAAAAGATAAAAGCGGCGGCGAAAGAGACGATTCAAGTAAAATAAAATCGGCCATCCTCCCGTGGCCGATCATAAAGAAGCAAAAAAATAATAAATAACTATTTAACGGGTATGCCGTAAGAGTTGAGATTCGTGGACGGAATACTTAAATTTTCTATGGCTTCCGCAATGCCGCACTTGTTTTTTTCGGTTTCAATCCCCTGTTTCCGCTTGAAAAAATCGGAGATCCCCTTCAGATAACCTCTCGGCATTTTGGGCAGTCCGGTGTTTTTGTTTACACCAACCGGTTTTCCCGCGCCATCATGAGTTACCTTGCCAATGCAATAAAAAGAACTCAATTTAAATCCTTCATTCCAACGCATATATTCCCCTTTCGCATTTAAAGTACAGAAATAAAATAAGGTCCTATTTGCTTTAATGATAAAGCACTTTATTCTCAAACACAACAAAAGCCATCAAATCTTTCGAATGATGGCTTTTGATTAATTCTTTATTTCTCAATCACGACTCCCATGCTTCTGGCCGTACCCGCTATTATATTCATCGCGGCTTCCACATCGTTCGCGTTGAGGTCTTCCATTTTTCTTTCCGCTATTTCTCTGAGTTTTTCCCTTGTGATCTTTCCAACCTTGCTCGCCACATTCTTGCCGGAACCTTTCTCAACACCGACGGCTTTTCTCAACAGGTCGGAAGCCGGAGGAGTCTTCATTTTGAATGAAAAAGTCCGATCATCGTAAATTGAAATCTCAACCGGAATAACATCGGTTCCTTTCTCTCTCGTCGCTTCGTTGAACTTGCTGACGAATTCACCGATATTGACTCCGTGTTGGCCCAAGGCCGGACCGATCGGAGGAGCCGGGGTCGCCTTACCGGCCGGAATCTGCAATTTTACTATTGTTTTTATTTTTTTTGCCATATGTTAGCTTTTTAGGAATTAGGAGTTAGCTTCTTAGGAATTAAAATCAAGCACTACGCCTAATTCCTACAACTTTAATCTAAATCTTTTTGACTTGCAAATAATCTATTTCTACCGGCGTTTCCCTACCGAACATTGAAACCAAAATTTTGATCTTGCCTCTTTCTTCGTCTATCTCGCTGACGCTTCCCTCAAAATCCTTGAACGGTCCGTCGTTTATCTTCACAACATCCCCCGCCTTGATATCCATCTTATACTTCGGCTCCGCCATGCCCATTCTCTCGAAAAGAAAGTCGATTTCTTTTTTCTCCAGCGGCACCGGCGTGGTGCCCGCGCCGACGAATCCCGTCACCCTGGGAGTATTCCGCACGACGTACCAGGAATTGTCCGTAACGACCATGTCCACCAGCACGTAGCCCGGATATATTTTTTCTTCTACAACCTTTCGCTTCCCTCCTTGTATCTTTATTTTTTTCTCTGTCGGAACTATGGCATTGAAGATAACGTCTTCCATTCCCAAGGATTCCATTCTTTGCTTGAGATTTCTAACCACGGCATCTTCATAGCCGGCATAAGTATGGACGGCATACCAGTTTCTTCCGGCTTGGACTTTTTGTTTCGACATGGTTTTATATTATGAATTTTCCCAATAAATAAGCAAATAGCATGTCAAATACGCCAAGGAAAGCGGCGACGGCCACGGAAGCGCCTATCACCAACAAAGTATAGTTTAAAGCCTGCTTTTTCGTAGGCCAATTAACGGACTTGAGTTCGACTTTCGTCTCTTTTATGTAATTTGTCAGTTTTGACATTCTTTTGCTTCTTAAAAAAGCCCCTTCCCGGGCTTATGAGAATATAATACACGGTCGGATTAAGAAGTCAATGGTCGGGCTGCCGGGAATCGAACCCGGTCTACACGAATCTTTTATCAAGATTCCCGGGGAATGCCGTATGGCATTCCCGTTCTCAACTTTCTCGGGGTGCCGAGAATTGAACTCGGCCTTCACGCACCCGAAGCGTGCGTACTACCGATATACTACACCCCGAGAAAATTGAGAACCCCGAAACGTGCGTACTACCGGTACCTGCCTGCCGGTAGGCTGGTACTACAACCCGATGGGGTGGCTAGAGAGAATCGAACTCTCGATACCGCTTTCACAGAGCGGAGTTTTACCACTAAACTATAGCCACCATAAAAATAAGAAATGCGCGGGAGAGGACTTGAACCTCCATGCCCGTAAGGGCGCTACCACCTCAAGGTAGTGCGTCTGCCATTTCGCCACCCGCGCAATTTTGTGGTGCGTTCTTATTATGCCTAAGTTTTTTCTCGCTTTCAAGCCGCTTCTAACCCCTTTTCAACCCGCCGGGTTGGCTGAGTTATCCACAACTTTTCCGCAATTGCGTAGCCAGCTATAATTTAAAAATACCCGCAAGTATTGCCGGGTATTTTAATTCTTGATTCTTAATTCTCTACTTCCCCTCTTCCGCCTTCTCGGTTTCCTTCGGCGCTTCCGCGGCCGCGGGAGATTCCTTTTTAGCGGCGACCTTCAACGTTTTCATTTTCCTTCTTATTTCCTTAGCGGCTTTTGTTCTTACGTAGTAAAGTTTGGACTTCCTGGTTTTGGCGGTCTTCGTTACGTCTATTTTTTCAATGGCTGGAGAAAATACCGGGAAAATTCTTTCCACGCCGATACCGCTAGAGATCTTTCTTACGGTAAAAGTGGCGCCCGGTTCAAAGCCGTGCTTATGGGCAATCACAAGGCCCTCAAAAGCCTGCAATCTGAATTTGTCTCCTTCTTTGATCTTTTGCCAGACTTTGACGGTATTGCCGGGAGAAACATCCCATTTTTTCCTCTGTTCCATGTTTACTGTCATAGATAAGAATCTAACATATTATTTATTTTTCCGCAATCCCTCCAGCGCTTTTCTTAAATCCTCGGGAAGATCGGCCTCCAACTTAAGCCTGATCCCTCCGGGTGTTGTGAATTCTAAAAAATTAGCGTGTAAAAAGTGCCTGGACAAGCCGAACGGACAAATCGGTTTTTTGCCGCCATATAAAAAATCGCAGACGACGGGATGGCCAATGGCCTTGAAATGCGCTCTTATTTGATGGGTTCGACCGGTTTTTGGATAAGCTTCGGCAAGGGTGTAAAGATTCACTTTATCCGAAAACTCATTTTTTCCGGAAAATCTTTCTATAACGCGATACTCGGTGACCGCTTCTCTTAATTCCCCTTTAGCCTCGGCGGAAGCCAATTTTTTGCGAAAATCGCTTCTGCTTCTCCCTATAGGCAGGTCTATGACTCCTTTTTCTTGTTTTAAATCCCCTACCACCAAGACAACGTACTTTTTTATTATTTCTTTTTGCTGAAAAAGGGATTTAAGATATTCAAAAGCTTTTTGGTTTCTGGCAATCAGAAGGACTCCGGAAGTTTCTTTGTCCAAGCGATGGACGATACCCGGCCTCAGCTCGGGCTCATCGCCCACCTCTTTCACTTCGGGGAAATTTTCAACAAGCAAGTCTGTTAAAAAGGCCTCTCCTTCTTTATGAACCTTATAACCTTGAACTTTATGAACTGTCATCCCCGCCGGTTTGTTGACGGCTATGATGTCGTTGTCTTGATAGATTATGTTGATGATTTCGCTCATAAATGCTGTCACGATTGGCGATAAAATTGATTCATTGAAAATTTATTGAAAATTGAAAATTGAAAATTGAAAATTTTTCTATATTCTTGCCATTTTTCTATGCAACATCTTTCTGATTTCCTCAAAGAGGATGATTGAAGCGGCGACAGGGACGATAATCAGCCAATCTTTCAGTTCAAGCGGCGCCGTGCGTAAAATTTTCTGCATAAACGGGTTATAAACGGCAAGAAGTTGGAGGAAGATCACTATCCCGGTGGCTGCCACAAGGTATTTATTGGCGAAAAACTTCGATTTGAAGAGTGACTCCGTCTCGCTCCGGCAATTCCATGCGTTGAACCACTGAAAGACAGCCAAGACCGTGAGAGAAACCGTCCAAGCTTTTCTCATATCGGCGGAAACATAAAACGGAAATAAAATCAAAGTTCCAAGCATCATGGGCGCGGCCATGGTGAACATTCTTTGTATCATTAAAAAATCGACAATGAACCTTCCCGGCTTTTTGAATTTTTCGACAAGCAGTCCTTTCTCTCTTGGCTCCAGCGCCAGAGCGACATTCAGGAATCCGTCCGTCACAAAATTAAGCCAAATGATCTGGGCGGGCAATATTGGCAAAGGAGAGGCGAAGAACAACGCTCCGCCCAAGGTCAGAACTTCTCCAAGACTGGTGGAGAAAAGATAAAGTATCACTTTTTTAATGGTTTTGTAAATATTCCTGCCTTCTTCTATGGCCCGGACGATGCTGGACAGGTTGTCGTCGAGCAAAACGATATCGGCCGCCTCCTTCGCCACCTCCGTCCCGATCTTTCCCATCCCGACACCCAGGTCCGCGGCCACAAGGGAGGGCGCGTCGTTAACTCCGTCTCCGGTCATGGCGACAATCTCCCCTCTTTTTTTGTAAGCCTCGACTATCTTCAACTTATGATGCGGCGTGACTCTGGCAAAGACGGATGTGCTTCCTATTGCTTCCAAGAAATCTTTTTCCGGCATGGCATCGATCTCCTGCCCGGTCAAAACAATATCTCCCTCTTTAAAGATCCCGGCTTCTTTTGCTATGGCTCTTGCCGTCACTTTATGGTCGCCGGTGATCATCACGGTTTTGATCCCCGCTTTGGCAGCTTCTTCTATGGAACTAAAAGCTTCCAGTCGCAAGGCGTCCTTCATGCCGAAAAAACCCGCGAAACTTAAGCTATCGATATTATTTTCTTTGAGGACCCTCCCCGGCTTTTCTTTGGTGGCGAAAGCCAAGACGCGCAAACCTTGCATCGACATATCCTCGATTATTTTTTCGAATTCGCGTCTCTTTTTCTCATCCAGATAAAGATGATCTCCCCGGAACCAGAAAGTGGCGGACTTTTTTAAAACAACTTCCGGCGCCCCCACAACCGTCAAAAAATCATCTCCCCCCTTCTCCACATGAAGGGTGGCGTGATATTTATTAACGAAATTAAAAGGTATCTCGGATATCAAAAAAGATTCCTTTTCAAGATTCTTTTTGTTGAAGCCGATCTTTTCCGCCAGAACATATATGGCCGCTTCTGTCGGGTCGCCGCTGGCGACCCAATCTTTTTTCTCCTTGGAATAAACAACCTTTGCGTTGGCGCAGTAAGCGGCGATCTTGCCGGCAATGAGAAGTTCAGGGTGGTTAAGAGGGTCGATCGCGTCTTGGCTTCCCTCCAAGGCGATGTGTCCCTTCGAAGAATATCCTATGCCGCCGACATCGAACATTTTTTCTCCGCCGTATATCTTCCGGATCATCATTTCGTTTTTTGTGATTGTCCCAGTCTTATCCACCGCCAAAATGGAAGTCTGCCCCAAAGCTTCCACCGCTTGAAGTTTCTTTATTAAAGCGTTGTTCTTCGACATCCTCCAAACTCCCGCGGCCAAAACGACGGTGATAACTACGGGCAAGCCCTCCGGGATTATGGAAACGGCCAAGGAGATAACGACTGGAAACATTTCCGCCGAGGTTTTGCCGGAAGTTATTCCGCCAAAAAAAATAGAAGCGCCTATAAGGGCTACGGAAAAAATTATGACCCGGGATAAAAACCTTATATTCTTCTTCAAAGGCATTTCCGAATCGATCTGGCTGATTTCTTTGGAGATACCGCCGATGACAGTATTAATTCCCGTGGCAACGACAATGGCGGCCCCGCTCCCCGATACGATATTGGTTCCCTTGAACAAACAATTTTTCCAGTCAGAAAATGGCATCGTTTCCGTGTTTTTGCCGATTGGTCCCGAAATTTTGTATACGGGCTCCGACTCTCCCGTTATGCTGGCTTCGTCCGCGCGGAGAGCGTGGCATGAGATTATCCTCAGGTCGGCGGGGACTTTGACTCCTTCTCTCAGAATAACAATATCGCCCGGAACGAGCTTGGCGTCGGATATGATAACTTCCTCCCCGTCTCTTAGAACAGCGGCGCTGGTCTCAGTCAAATTCTTCAAACTCCTTAGTGTATTCTGCGATCTGCCTTCCTGGATCGTCCCGATGATGGAATTAAAAAGCAGAACAACTCCGATGACTATCCCGTCCACATACTCTCCCATAATGACGACCAGCAAAGCGGCCGCCATTAGAATGTAAATCAGCGGACTCTGAAATTGCCGGAGAAAAATGGAAAAAAGGCCGGGCGGTTTTCTTTCCGGCAAAGTATTGGGTCCGTATTGAAGAATCCTTCTTTCCGCTTCCTCCCGGCTCAGGCCTTCTCCGCTTGAGCCCAGAATTTCGATAACTTCGGCGGAAGACTTTTTGTACCAGTTTTCCCGCATTCTTTCATTATATCAGTTTTTCAAAGCGGATGAAAAAGAATTGCGCATTTATGGACGAACGCTCCCGAACTTGTGGACGGTATAGGACTTGATTTTCTTATGGAAAATCCCGGGGATTGCCTTAGGGCAATCCCTTCAAGTCCTACTTTATTTTAATTGTTCGTTCCGAACCTGTGGACGGTATAGGACTTGAACCTATGACCCTCTCGGTGTAAATCCGCCGCGGCGGACTCTACCAACTGAGCTAACCGTCCTTAACATTATTTTTTATCCAATCCCTACCGGTGCCGGTTTTTAAATATTTTTCTCTCGCCATTGCTTCCTTCCTACTTAAGAAAATCTCTGAATAAATTAATTTCCATGGCCTAAATTTTGAGGTAAAACCCTTGCCAAGCTCATTATGTTCAGCCATCCTCTTGCTTATATCATAAGTCTGACCTACATAAATTTTTCCTGCCGAATTTTTTACTATATAAACATAATAATTCATACTGGTGTAAATCCGCCACGGACTCTACCAAAGTTAATCATGCTGATGCGCGCTGAGGGACTCGAACCCCCGGCCTACTCGGTGTAAACGAGTCGCTCTAACCAACTGAGCTAAGCGCGCGCAATATCAGACGCCGTGACGTTCCCCGCCTGCCATCGCCTATG
>QZIU01000026.1 GCA_003599625.1 Candidatus Parcubacteria bacterium | reverse complement strand
ATTCGCCGAAATTATGGCAGAAGAAAAGAAAAAATTATTCGCCGTCATCAAAAAATGCTAAGATCATTTCAGGCTCATCTTACGATGGGAGAATACTGGGGCGCTTTACTCACCCTATGGAAGCAAAGAATGAAGCCACTTTTTTATCGAAGGCACTATTCTGCCGGAGCCGGAACCCGGCTTCCGTCCTTCGAAAATATACGGATTTCCGTTATGGAATCCGAACAAACACAATCCCAATGCGACGGACCAGCCCGGATCGTTCAGGATCTGGTCCCTCAAATTATTCGATGGAGCCGTTATGGAGAGCGACTGATTGTTGCGCGGAGCAAGATTGCCGATCCTGGCCGGGAGTCTCAGCGACGTCCGGGCTATTTCTTCAAGAGTAAAAAGATTCGAGCCGCTGCCCGTAAGTATTATTCCGGCGGGAAGCACTTGGTTGCGATCGATCTTCTTCAGGTGGCTTTCGATCATTTCAAAAATGTCGTTAAGGCGGGCTTCGATTATGTCGGAAAGCTTTTTCCTGGATGAGGGCGATTCGGAGCCGTAATTTATTTTGATCCTCTCGGCTTCGTCAAGCGGAACCTGCAGGCCGAGCGCTATGTCGTTTGTAATATGGGAAGAACCGATGGGAAAGACTTCAAGAGAGATTGGCAAGCCTTCTTCAAAAACGATCACTGAAACAGTGCTTGCTCCGATGTTTGCCAGAACGCAGCCTGTTTCTTTTTGCTGTGGAGTAAGAATGGCGTAACTCATCGCGAGGGGGGAGGCTATGACATCTTCTATCGCCAAGCCGGATGATTCCACCGTTTTTATAAGGTCGTTGAGATGAAGGCTCAAACATGATATGAAAAGGCTTTCAACTTCAAGTTTGGCGCCTTTGAGGTCGGTCGGCCTCCCTTGGACGATGGTGTTGTCCACTTTGAAAAGCAAAGGTATCGAATGGATGACCTTTTTGTTGGACATATTGGCGAGGTTGGTTTCGCTTTGAGCGATGAGTCGAGAGATGTCATTCTGGGTTATTTCTCCGTCGGCTTTCGATGTTCTTACCATGGCCTTCGAGCGCGTGGAGGAAAGACTTATGCCTCCAATCGAAACCATGGCGTTCCTGATATTGAGACCGGAAATTTTTTCAAGAGATTTTACGGCAAGCGAGATGGACTTGGAGGCTTCCTCGAGGTTGGTGATATATCCTTTGCGGACGCCTTCCGATTCTTTTTGCGACGCGGCAATAATGTGAAGAGTGTCATCCTTTTTTTGTTCGATGACAATTGCTCTTACCGAAGAACTTCCGATATCCAGACCCGTGATGATATTGCGAGACATGCTCTTATTATAAGATATACCGGGAATTTTTAGAAGGTGTGGATAAAAAATAATCTTAAATTTATTCGGATACGAAAAATTCTTTCATTATTGCTTCGTATCTTTCCGGATAAATAGCTCTAAGCATCCGGGTCTCCGTTTCACTCATTCTTTTTCCATGACCGAGGCCTTTGAGGTGGAGAAGAGAGTGGATGAAGAGATAGGTCGACGCTTTTACTTTTCTTTTATAGAAAGAATTAATCAAAATTTCTCCGGCAGTTTTAGACAGGGGGAAAGACAGCACATTGGCCGGGTAGTCTTTTTTCCGGTATGTACTGTTCAGTCTCCGCATCTCTTTTTCAGGCAAAAAAAACAGGCTCAGGTCGTATTTTCTTCCTAAAACCCGGTTTTTTAGCTTTTCCCAAAGCGAATTCATTGTTAGTCTATTTTACCCAGTTTTCTCAACAGTTCGGTTTTCTTTCTGTAAGCCTCTCTTTTGAGAGCATCTTCTTTTTTCTTTAATTCCGATTTCGGCCTGGTCTTGAACCTGTGGCTCCTGACTTTGCTTAAATTGCCGGAAAGTTTTACTCTTTGAGAAAACCTTCTCATCAAACCGGCTGTTGTTTCGCTTTCTTTTTTCTTAACTTCTATCATTTTTTTAATTTCTTTTTAACGACTTCCACGACCTTTTCAATTGGAACCGATTCTTGCGAGCCGGTTGCCATATCTCGAACAATAATGGAATTTTCCAAGCTTTCCTTTTGCCCCAATATCAGGACATAAGGCGTGTTCAGTCTTGCCGCTATGCCCAACTGGCTGTTCAGATTGTCTTTATTTATGGACTGCGATATGTAGATATTGGCTTTCCTGAACATTTCGATCACCCCCATGCATTTCTGTTTGGCGGAATGGCTCAATTGTATCAAAAAGATCTTCGGCACGCGTTTATATTTCGGAGAAATGTTTCGCGACTCCATGAGAGCGACGACGGCGTCGGCGTTGATCCTGCCTCCAACCGAAGGGAATTCTTTTTTACCGAAGGCTTTCGATAAAGCATCATACCTTGCCCCGGAGCCTAAGACAAGAGGGGAGCCGTCTTTGCCTTTTTCTTCTTCGGATACTATCTCGAACACCGTCCTGGAATAACAATCGAATTTTTTGACAAGGCCGGTGTTTAAAAAGTAATTGATATCGTTCGAATCGAGAAATTCAAGAACCTCCTTGAAGTGCTGCTTGCATCCCGGGCACAACGAATCCACGGCTTGAGGAGCGTTCTTTTTTATCTCAAGGCATTTGCTTTCCCGGCAGTCAAGAACGGATGTAGGATTTTCTTTGAAATTTTTTTTGCACTCCTTGCAAAGGGAGGAAAAATTTTTTTTGTAATGAGAAAGAATTTTTCTTTTGAATTCGCCTTTGCATTCTTTGTCTCCGGTAGAATTTATGTTGACTACCGTTTGTCCCGCTCCCAATTCCTTGAGTATCAAGATCAAGAGCTGGATCACGAGAGCTTCTCCTATGGGCTTAGGTTCGCCGATCATGTCTATTCCGAACTCCTGTGTTTCGCGAAGCTTTCCTTCGGCAGAGCCATCTTTTTTGAAGAATGACCCTTTATGCCAAAGCATCACTGGTTGCGGCATGGCGTACATTTCATTTTCTATGTACGCTCGCATGAGGCCGATGGTTCCTTCCGTCCGGAGGATCATTTCGCGGCTCGGCTCCGATTCGGTCACAAAAAAATTTCCCTCGGTTGATCTGGAAATAAGGTTCAGTCCGCCGCTTACGGTCCGGAGGTCTTCCAAGTGGGGAGTCTGGATGGGCCTGAATCCGTAGTAAGAAGCGATCTCTTCGCCTTTTTCAAAAACATTTTGATATAAAACATATTTATCGGCGAACAAATCTTGTCCCCCTTTTGGTTTTTCAGTATTCATGAAGAAAATGTGAAGTTAAAAATGAAAAAATAAAAACCGCAAGCAAAATTTAAAATTTAAATTAATTTTTGAAAAAATACCTGAATTTTACGCTTTTCATTTTAAATTTTATTTATTAATATCCCGGGAATAAAGATACCTGATTGATTGGCCAAAGTCTTATGAATGATCTGCCCACTATCAGTTCTTTGGGAACCGGTCCCCAAATTCTTGAATCCGAGCTTTGATCCCGGTTGTCTCCCAAAACGAAATACTCGTCTTCCTTGAGTTTAATTTTTCTTCCTTCGACTGTTATCTCTTCATTAGGCAAACCGACGATTCTCTTTATGAAGAAAGTGGAAGGATCCTTCGGATAGCGGAAAATTATGACCTCTTCTTTCTTGGGATCGCGGACGTGGTAAGAGAGCTCATCCACGATGAGATAGTCGCCGCTGGAGTAGGTTGGTTCCATCGAAGCGCCGTTGACCAAAAACGGTTGAGCGATCCAAAGCCTGATCGGTATAACGATGATCGCCACGATAAAAACGAACTTTATGAAATCAAAAACGGCGCTTTTAGCTTTTTGAGGGTCTTGACCGTTATTTCCCGCCGTTTTTTCGAAAAAATCTTCTTCCATTTGAATATATAATACAGTATAATTTTGTTAGTTGCAAGGCTCGTTTTTTGCTCATTCCAACCCGGCGGGTTGGCGGAGTTGTTCACAGGCTATACACAGCTTTTTAAAAAATCACCTGTTATCTCCATCTCCACCCAAAACACCCCGACCTTTTCGGGACAGCAGCTTCTCTATATTCTTTGCCGCTATCTCTTCCAAAGACAAATTCAGTTCCGTGGCGATCTGAGAGAGATACCATAAGACGTCCCCCAGCTCTTTGGCAAGTTCTTGTCTGACAGTTTCATCAACGATGCCGCCCTTATCTCTTAAAACCTTTTTGATCTTTTCCGCCACCTCGCCGGCTTCCCCGGCAAGTCCCAAGGTTGGATAAATGAAATTTCTACCTTTATCCGGATAGATCGCCGTCTCGCGGGATTGTTTTTGATACTGTTCAAATGTCATGAGTATAATTACTTTATCATAAATGATTTTAAGCCATAAAAAGACCCTTGGCAATTTAAGAATGAAAAAGGGCATTGCGATTAGCATGCCCTTTTTGAAAGATTGGTTTATTTTTCGTAGGTGTTTCTTAATTCTTCGACCTTCTGTGACAGGCTTTCAAGCCTGGGTTCGTATCTGGTTAAACTTATCTTGGCTGTTTCAAGGCACTTTTTTGCCCTGGCATCTTCATAGTTGATAAGATACAGAACATGCCGAAGACTGGCATTCACAAGTTGCTTCGCGCATGTGTAACATGGCGCCCATGTTACAAAAATACTCGCGCCTTCTATGTTAATGCCGAATTTAGCCGCGTTTCCTATGGCGTTTAATTCAGCGTGCGTTCCTCTGCATAAACCGGTCCCAGATTTAATTTCTCCGCCAATAATTTTGGCGCAACCGACTTTGGTGCAATGAAGATCGCCCGAAGCAGGACCGTTATATCCCGTTGACAGTATGTGACTGCCCTTAAAAATAACGGCGCCAACCTCATGAAAAAGACAAACTGCTCTTTTTGAAACCGCCAAAGCCACTTCGACAAATATATCGTCGCAAGTTGGTCTCTTTCTTAATTCGTACAACGGGTCAATCTTCTCCTGAATCATCTTTTCGAGTATGTTCTTCGGTATTTCATTTTGCCATGCCATCTTTTTCCTCCAAAAAATTTCTGAATTTCTATGTAAAGTTACGATAAGTCTGCGATATTTCTATCATATCCTTAAGAATGAGTCAAAAAACTTATTTCAACTTCGCGGCCTCAAATGTCATAGTGTCTTAAAATGCTTTGAAAGTTTTGGTCCGTTTTGGCTTGTGTAATTAGACATTCCGATCTTGTCGTAAACCATATCGGGTATTTCTATCATTCTTTCAAATCTAATTTTGCCGATGGGTTGCTTGTCTCTCACCACAAGATCTTCAAACGGACGCAGTTCAAGGGTTATTGTTCGCCCCCTGCCTTCTCCCTTTGCGCCCCAGCCCCAACCGGGGTCTATAAAACCGGCATAGTGGGAGCGGAACTCGCCGCTTCTTTCATCCATCGGGATCATTTCGCAGGATAGGGAAGGCGGCACTCGAAGGGCTTCTCTTGTAGACAGGATATAGAACTCTCCTTTGTTCAGATATAAATGATCATTTCTTTTTACTATTGGTTCAAAAAAGTCTTCAGGCGAATAGTGCTTTATTTTGGAGAAATCAAGGATCTTGTTCGAGCCGGAACATTTGTAGCCTACGATCTTGCTCTTCAGATCAAGGGTCAAAATGATCGAGCCGTCCCGATCGCTTATCTTCAGCTCATCGTAATCAAGAGGTCTGTCGTCAAAAATATCCCAAAGCAATTTATCTTTCTTTACGGACTTTTCAAGATCATCTTCACTGAATCTGGTGTCCCAATTGAAGAATCTTATCTGGCTTAAAGTTTCCCCGCCGGAAATCTTGATGGGAAAAGACTTGGGGGTTATGGCCGCCCAAAGACTTCCCTCGTAGCCTGACTGGGGAACAGCGTCATATCGGGAAATACCATCTGTGAGAACTCTCACATGCGTATCTGTCCTCCCGGTGCTTGATTTGGGATTGCAGTAAGCATAAATATTTTTTGGCAAGGCCAAAGATTCTTCCAGTTTTGCCAAATACATCACATCTTTTTCCAGCGGATAAGAAAGATCGTGTTTGGCGTGCTCGACACTTTTAAGCAGGTCGACTATCTTTTCTCCGGGTCTGGGTTGGAAAATCCCCTGAACGCGGTAAATTTCATCAGAAATGGAGAGATCCAGGGAAGAAGGACGGATGTTTTCCGGGTTAATGTTTTGGATAAAACCTTTTTCCGCGTATTCCCTGATCATTCTGGAAGAGAGTGCTCCTTTTTTGTTGGCGCCATTTTTCATTTGTTACATTATATTGAGAAAAAGAAATCCCGCCAACTTTTCAAGCTTGGCGGGGATGTTTTCAAATTTTTCTTCCGGGAAAATAATCGCCGTTTTTCCTGAGCTCCCTGTCTCTTCCGCAATATCTTTCCCCCTCGGAGCATATGCCTTTCTCGTAGCAAGGAGGTTCGAAGATTTTAAGAAGAGAAGTCGCCTTCCCGAGTTTTTCCTCAACGGCCAACCTTTGCAGTCTCCCAAGGTGGTAAATCTCTTCCTGCGCGGACCAGCATAATCTTTTTGCCTGCTCGTGGGCGATTGCGTTAAGCGATCCCGATTTAGCGTAGGAAACCATGGCGCCGTATGGAGCAAGAATCATCGCCAGGGTGTCGGGGATTTTTTTACTGACCTCAGCCCATTGATTCATCAGTTCGATGGCTTTTTTTTCCAGTTTTAACCCCCTTAAAACGGGAGGAATGTAGAAGTTCCCGGTAAATCTTGGCAAGCCTCTTTTTATGGTCCGGTGCCTTTGATCTTGTCCCATGGTTGCCGTGGAAATTTCTATCAGGCTCGAGATATGTGGAATATTGTTCTCCATTGTCTCAGGCGTGAAGTGAAGCATGTCAATCGGATGCATAATCTCCTTATTGGGAAGATTGAACTCGGCGCGAGTTATTTCCAACAGCTGCAAATCCGGCCTGTACTTAATCCCGTGATAAGGAATGTCTTTAACAGACATGGCCCAATCCGTTTTCCGTCTCCGTGACTCGTTGAACATAAAGGCCGTCTCGGGATACTTTTCTACAAAAAGCCGCGCCATTTCCTCGCTGGCGTATCTCATCGGCGGAGTCCACGCCGCTTCGTACATGGCCGCAAGAGCGGTATCGTTTATGGTAAAAACAAAAGCGGTGGGGAATATGACCGAGATAAACATCCTCATCTGTTCTTGGGCATATTTAGGGATGTTTCCTTTTATAATAGCGCTGGCGCGAGGCCTTTCTTCGGCCACAAATTTTGCCGCAAGTTCCGTGGCTGCCGCTATGTGAGAATGGTAAGTTTCCACTCCTTTTTTGACATAATCAACGGCGGAAGCTAGGGTGTTGCTTGAGACTTCAGGCCAAAATTTTTTTATATAATTTTCTATTTTGCCGTAATCCGGTTCCAGAAACATTTTGGCGCAATATCTTCCGCTTCTTTGGTCGCTGTTATAAAACGGACTGGCCAGATGCATTCCGAAAGTAATGTCGCCAACGGCAATTTCCTCTATGGCAAAGGTGGCATAATGATGCTGCAAAGTCGTATGATGCCCGACACTGAAGAGTTTGTCCTTGACATTCAGCCTTTTGCCAAGTTCCGGCAGTTTGTCTTGATAACAAGTTCCGGCGGCGAAACTTGCCAGATCAAGCGGATCCGTATTCGCGCAACTTATAAGTTTTACTTCCATTGCTTTCTCCTTTCTAAAATTTTAAAGCTTTTAAAATAAGATTTGTTATTTCTTCTTTAAGCAATATTTCTCCGTCAGGCGCGCAATTTATGCGAATCCATTTGTTAGTTTTCTTGACCAGTTCTATGGCGTTTGCTTTGGCGTTTATCAAATGTTCCGAGTCGCTCTCGTGAATATCCTTTTTGCCGGCAAGATAATCTTTTTTGTCTTGCGACGATTTTTCAGCCAGCAATTTTTGAGTAATTTCCAGCGGCACGTCTAGATATACTATCGCGTCCGGCCTGGGGATTTTGAAAATCTTGAATTCCATTTCTTCCAGCCAATCCAGAAATTCTTTTCTTTTGGCGGCATTCATTATTTTGCCGCCCTGATGAATCTGATTATCGCTGGCGTATCGGTCGGCGATAACGATCCTGCCTTCGCTCAGCCATCTTCTTATCCGTTTCGCGTCCTCGAATCTGTCCGCCGCGTAAAGCATGGAAGCCAGATAAGGACTGACCTCCGAAGCTTTTCCGAATTCGCCCCGGAGATATTTTCCGACAACTTTGCCGAAAAAATTCCTTTGATAGCCCGGAAAATCAATGGTGGAAACTCTATATCCTTTTCTTTTCAAATGAGAAGAAAGAAGCTTTAGCTGCGTGGCCTTGCCACTTCCATCCGTGCCCGTTATTGCGACGAATTTTCGCTTTTTCATCATTTCCTTTTTCATTATTTCCCTTCTGTTTTTAAAGACCAAAAATAAAATAAACTGGTATCAGTTTGTTTCTTTTTTGGCCTATTGTCAATGAAAAAATCAGAAAAAACTTGATTTCCTGCAAGAGCCAAACGGCAAGGGAAAGTTTTCGGAAATCAAGTTTTTCTGATTTTTTCGCATGCTATTTCAACTTCAAGTTTTTATACAAGGGGAATTTTTTGCAGAGGGCCAGCGTTTCTTCTCTGATTCGCGACAAAACTTTTTTATCATTGCGGTTCTCGATTGCTTCGCATATCCAGTTGGCGACAAGCTTCATTTCTTTTTCCTTCATGCCTCTGGTTGTAACCGCGGGCGGGCCGAGCCTTATGCCGCTTGGATCCATTGGGCCTCGGGTATCATCGGGGATGACATTCTTATTCAAGGTTATGCCAGCCTCGTCCAAAACCTTTTCCGCTTCTTTGCCGCTGATGCCTTTGCTGGAAAATACGTCCGCAAGGACGATATGGTTTTCCGTGCCGCTGAAAATAGTTTTAAAGCCCAGTTTTTGCAATTCTTTTTCCAGAGCTTTGGCGTTCTTGATGACTTGCTTGGCGTAAGTTCTGAAAGTCGGTTGAAGCGCTTCTTTGAAGGCAACTGCTTTGGCAGCGATATTGTTCATATGCGGTCCGCCTTGGAATCCGGGAAACAAAGCTTTGTCTATCGCGGAGGCAAATTCCTTGCGGCACATTATCATTCCTCCTCTCGGGCCGCGCAAAGTTTTGTGGGTTGTCGTCGTAACTATATCGAAATAGAGAACAGGATTGGGAATGGCTTTGCCCGCGATAAGTCCCGCGATATGAGAAATGTCTATCATGGAGATAGCGCCGATCTTGTTGGCAATTTCCTGGAATTTTTTGTAATCAAGTTGTTTGGTGTAGGCGGAAAAACCGGCCAAGACCAGTTTCGGTTTTTCCGCGGTCGCGACTTCTTCCAATTTGCCATAATCTATCTCGCCGTTCGGCTCGGTTTTGTAGCTGACGAAATTGTAAATTTTAGCCGAAAGAGTGGACGGGTGTCCGTGGGTGAGATGGCCGCCGTGGGAAAGGTTCATCCCCAGGATCTTGTCGTCGGGCTTTAGAATGGCGCTGTAAACGATATTGTTGGCTGGCGCGCCGGAAAGAGGCTGGACATTGACATGTTCCGCTCCGAATAGTTTTTTTGCCCGTTCGATGGCAAGGTTTTCAACTTTGTCGGTGAATTCCTGCCCGGCGTAATATCGTCTGCCGGGGTATCCCTCGGAATATTTGTTGGTAAAGACGGTCCCGAGCGCTTCCAGTACGGCTTCAGACACATAATTTTCCGAAGCGATGAGTTCTATGCCGTCTTTTTGGCGGGCAAGCTCGCCCTTTATCGCTTTATAAATTTCCGGATCGAATTTTTTTAGATTTTTCATCGGTTCAATTTTATCATCCGGCAAATTTTTATTCAAAGCTTATGCGAAGGAGAATTTTGTGGTATAGTAAGAATTAGTTTAATGCCCTAATTAAATGAAAGAATTTATCATTTTTACTAAAAGTTTCTATGCATATTTTCTTGGACGAGAGCGGTCAATTTACAAAACACAATCATGAGAAAAATATCTTCCAGCAACCGAAAAAAACGTCTCTATATTTTGCGACAAGAGATCTTTAAAGGGTGTTACAAAGAAAGAATTTGAGCAGGCTGTCCGAGGGCGATTATTGCCAAAATGTTCTCCTGAAACAATTATCCGCGTGGAAATGATAGATTCGGCAGCAAACGCAAACATACAAATAGCCGATTGGATATCCGGGGCATTAGCCCGTTACCTTGAAAAAGGACCCATCGGAAACGAGTGTTATAAGATACTTAAAAACAATTTGCTTGATTCAGGAATTGAATTTTTTGAAGAAAAGTAAAAATCTAAAAAGCCCCCTATTGGGGGCTTTTTAGATTGAAGCAGCGTCTCTCAAGATGGCGACTCCAGTCTTCGGCTTTATAGTTAAACAACTATATCTTAGATACTCTAAGGGAACACCGAAGCATCTCGAAAGTTATTATTGCATGCTTCTATATAGATAATACTTTAAAATTTAATTAGGTGTCAAGTACCAGGTTTTTTGATTGAATGCTTTTGTGCTATAATTGAGCCATGTATTACATCATCGGTCTGGGAAATCCGGGAGAGGAGTACGAGCTTACCCGGCATAACGCGGGAAGAATGGCCGTTTTGGAGTTTCTGAAAAAGGAAAAAATGGACGATCCGGAATTGGATAAGAAATTCAGCGGATTGGCCTCAAAAGGGGAGATTGGCAAAGAAAAAGTCCAGGTGATATTGCCGGAAACTTTTATGAACAAGTCCGGTTTGGCTTTGAAGACATTGGCCAGATCATCTCCGAAAAAATTGGAAAAGATGATCGTTGTCCACGATGACATTGATCTGCCATTGGGGAAAATAAAAATTTCTTTCGCTAAAAATTCAGCAGGGCATAAAGGAGTGGAATCGGTGATCAAGGCGGTTAAGACCGTTAATTTCATCCGTGTCAGAATCGGCATCTCCGTAACGGACGCGAAAGGTCGCGTCAAGAAACCTTCCGGCGATAAATTCTTGGACTATATAGTCGGCAAATTCAAGCCCGCCGAACTCGCTGTCATTAAAAAATCCGCCAAAAAGGCGGCGGAAGCCATCGATGTGATCATAAAGGAAGGTTTAGGAAAAGCGATGGGTGAGTATAACAGCAGCTAAGAGCTGGATTTTGAATTTCTAATTTAAATTTTGAATCAAATTCGAATTTCGAAAATTCAAACATTTTTTCAAAATTTAAAATTACTTCAAAGAGAAGATTCAAAGTACCTAGCCCTCCAAGTAAACCAAAGTCAGTTTATGTTCCTTCGGTTCGTAAGTCGTGATTTGGAAGTTGTACGATTTGCCGAGATCGAGTTTTTGTTTCATTTCGGTTTCCGATTTGAAGCCTGAGATGTGCACCAAACCGGCCACGCCTTCTTCGATGCTGGCTAAAGCGCCATGTTTGTTGAATTTGATGACAACGCCTTTCACAATGTCGCCCTTGTTATACTTGTCCTTGATTTCGCTCCACGGATCCGGTTTGAGAGCTTTGAGGGAAAGAGAGATCTTGCCGTCGGCGATGCTGATTATTTGAGCTTTTACTTTTTCCCCGACTTTAAAGCGGCTGGAAGGTTTGTCTATGAGGGACCAATCCAGTTCGGAAATGTGGGCCAGTCCTTCGAGATTGTCGGCAATTTTGATGAAAACGCCGAAATCGACAATGCCGGTGATCTCCCCTTCGACGATATCCCCGATCTTGTATTTCGCGACAACCTCCTTGATCTCTTCGATGTCGCTGTTTTTTTCCGAGAAAATAAGTTTGTTTTCTTTCTGATCGCTGGTGATGATCGTAACTTTCAATTTTTCCCCAACCAGTTTTTTAAGTTCGGTTTCTATTTTGTCTTTGTTGCCGTCCTGCACTCTGGGGTAATGATTGGCTCTTAGCTGAGAAGTGGGCAGAAAGCCTTGAATGCCGTTCCAGTCTATCACAAGGCCGCCTTTGTTGGCTTCCACTACGGGAAGAGTGAGCGCCGTTTTGTTCTTTTGCAATTCTTCCGCTTCCCGCCAGATCAATTTTTGCTTGGCTTCGCGGAGAGAAAGGGAAATGTAGCCGCGCTCGTTTTCCAGCTCGGCTATTTTGACGGTGATCTTGTCTCCCGGCTGCAAGTTTTTGACGATGTCTTTGGCCCTGTTGTATTCTCTTCCGTAAATTATGCCCGTTCCAATGGGCGAGAGATCCACAAAAAGAGTCGAATTTTCGTGCCCGATGACCGTGCCATCCACGAGGTCATCCAGTTTAGGCAAGGGGGTAGGGACGGTCTTCATCAGGAAGTCCATTACTCCTTGTTTTCCGGTCGTTGTTTGTTTTTCTTTTTGTGTTGCTATCATAATCCAATAGTATATTGAAAAATTATTTTTTTGCAAGAAAAGTTTCTTTTTGGTATTATATAAACATCTATTCTATATGGTGATCACTTATTACGGAGCATCTTGTTTCAAAGTTCAATCTGGCGAGACAGTCATCGCCTTTAATCCGCCGTCAAAAGAATCCAATTTCAAGTCCCCGCGATTCGCGGCGGATATTGTTTTGGTCAGTTCCAATAATAAGGATTACAATGGGGGTGAAAATATTCCCGGCAAATCCGATGGAGGCAAACCTTTTCTCGCCGATGGTAAGGGCGAATACGAGGTTGGCGGGATTTATATAAAAGGGACGGGAAGCAACGGTCTCAATAATACTATCTATAGCTTGACTGTGGAAGACATTTCCATTTGTCATTTGGGGGCGATGAGCACAGAATTCGATCCTAAGATCAAAGAAGACATAGGCGAAGTGGATATTTTATTCGCGCCGATAGGCGGGGGCGATCTCATGGATCCGCAGAAAGCGGCGAGTGTCGCCGCCCACCTTGAGGCGAAAGTGGTTATTCCGATGCATTACGAGGAAGCGCAGTTGAGGCAGTTTATCAAAGAATTCGGCAGCGGGGAAGTTGTTCCGTCGGACAAACTTACTATCAAGAGGAAGGATTTGGCGGAAAAGAAAGGAGAGATAGTGGTATTAAGAAGCAATTAAATAATTTTCAATTTACAATTTTCAATTTTGCAATGAATTTTCAATGTTACAATTTTCAAATGAAAATTTAATAGTTAGATCTGCCTCGACGAATTGAAAATTGGTTATTGAAAATTGAAAATTTTAATTATGTCCTTAATCGATAAAATAGAAAATTTGCAGAAGAAACCGGAACATATCAAAAGAAGGGTCCTTTTTGCCAGTCTTTTTGTCATAATGTTCTTGGTCGTCACTGTCTGGGTGTCCACTTTAAAAATAAGTTTGGGCAGTTCGGAAGAGGAGAGCCAGGTAGCCTCCCCGATATCGACATTCTTTGGCATAGTGACGGGCAGCGTGGATGTTGCCGTAAGCGGCATTAAGGATTCTTTTGGAAAAATAAAAGAGATCGGGGAAATAAAGGAAGGATCAATAAATCAAGAAACAGGGCAGCAAAATGTGGTAGAATATAATGACACAGGAGAATAATATGGCCAATGAAAAGGAAAACAAAATAATAGTCAGGGATATTTCGCAGGAGATGCGCGAATCTTATATCGATTACGCGATGTCCGTTATCGTGGCAAGAGCCTTGCCGGACGTGCGGGACGGGCTTAAGCCGGTGCACAGAAAGGTGCTTTACACCATGCATCAGGCGGGCCTCACTCACGGGGCAAAGTTCTTGAAGTCTGCGGCGATAGTGGGAGACACGCTCGGTAAATATCATCCTCACGGAGATGTGCCGGTCTACGACACCATGGCCAGAATGGCCCAGGACTTCGCCATGAGGTATCCGCTCGTGGACGGTCAGGGTAACTGGGGTTCCATCGACGGCGATCCCCCGGCGGCCATGAGGTATACCGAGGCCAGGATGACTTCCATAGCCGAGCAGATGCTTGTGGATATAAATAAGGAGACGGTGGACTTCAAACCCAACTACGACAACCGGTTGATGGAGCCGGTGGTTCTTCCCGCTGCCGTCCCGCAGCTTCTTATAAACGGATCATTCGGTATCGCCGTCGGCATGGCAACCAGCATCGCTCCTCACAACCTCAGGGAAGTGATCGACGCCGCTAATCATTTGATCGAAAGCCCGGATGCCACCCTGGAAGATCTGATGCAATTCGTCAAAGGTCCTGATTTTCCCACCGGCGGAGTGATCTACAACGTCAAAGACATCCAGCAGGCTTACGCCACCGGAAGAGGCGGCGTGGTGATGCGCGGCGAGGCGGAGATCGTCGAGTCGGCCAGAAACGGCTACCAAATCATAATTTCTTCCATTCCTTATCAAGTGAACAAAGCGGAGATGATCGTGAAGATGGCCGACCTCGTCCGGGAAAAAAAGATCGAGGGGATAAGAGATATCAGAGACGAGTCCGACAGGGAGGAGAAAGTCCGGATCGCCATTGATCTCAAAACCGGCATCAATCCCCAGAATGTTTTGAACAACCTGTTCAAGTTCACCGACCTGGAGAAGACTTTCCATTTCAACATGATCGCTTTGGTGGATGGCATTCAGCCGCAAGTTTTGCGTTTGAAGGAGATAATTCAATACTTCATTTCCCATCGGGAGGTGGTGGTGAGAAGAAGAACGCAGTTCGATTTGAATCGGGCTCTCGACCGGGCTCATATATTGGAAGGTTTGAAGAAAGCTCTTGATCATATCGATGCCATCATCAAAACCATCCGCGCTTCCAATGACCGCGATGACGCCCATAAGCAATTGATGGCCAAATTCAAATTCTCCGACAAGCAGGCCGTAGCTATTTTGGAAATGAAATTGCAATCCCTGGCCAGCTTGGAAAGACAAAAGATCGAAGATGAATTGAAGGAAAAAGAAAAACTTATAAAAGAATTGAGAGCTTTGCTGGCCGACCCCAAAAAGATCCTGAAAGTCATAAAAGACGAGCTGAATATAATAAAGGAAAAGTATGGCGATGACAGGAGGACGAAGGTCATGGCAAGGGCGGTGAAGGCGCTTTCCGAAGAAGATCTTGTCGAGTCTAAAGATCAGGTCATGGTGCTTACTCAGGGAGGATATGTGAAACGCACCGACCCGGAGGCTTATCGCGCTCAGAAGCGGGGCGGCACCGGAGTGATAGACATAGAGACTAAGGAGGAAGATTTCGTAAATATATTTCTTACTGCCAACACGCACGACGATATTTTATTCTTCAGCGACAAAGGAAAAGCGTATCAAATAAAGATGTTCGATCTGCCTGAGGGCAAAAGAGCCACAAAAGGGAAATCGATAATGAATTTTCTCTCTCTTTCCGGGGAAGAAAAGGTCACTTCCGCCCTGGTGTTCCCCAAATCCCTCAAGGAGTCGGAGAATTGCCTTATAATGGTCACAAAACAAGGCGTAGTGAAGAAAGTGGAGGCTCCCAGCTTCAAAGATGTGAGGCGAAACGGGATCGTGGCGATAAGATTGGACAAAGATGACGAGCTTAAGTTCGTAAGACTGGTATCGAAAGGCGATATGGTGATTTTGGCAACCAAGGAAGGACAGTCTATAATGTTCAAAGAGACGGACGCTCGGGCAATGGGACGGGCGGCAGCCGGAGTGCGCGGCATAAGGCTGGACGGAGGAGACGAAGTGGTTGGCGCGGATGTGGTCAAAGCCGGCGGCAAAGATCAATTTTTCCTGACGATGGGCAGCAAAGGATACGGCAAAAAAACAAGCGTGAAGAATTATCGTCTGCAAAAGAGGGGTGGTTCGGGTATCAAGACCTTCAAGGTTACGGATAAGACCGGCCCATTGATGGTTGCCAAGATAATAGGACAGGAGGAAGAAGAATTGATCGCCATTTCGATGAAAGGGCAGGTGATCAGGACTTCCTTGACGGAAATCCCGGCTCTTGGCAGGCAGACCCAGGGAGTGAGAATCATGAAGCTGAAGCCGGATGACAGCATAGCGTCAATGACCTGTTTGTAGTATGAATTTTCAATTTACAATTTTCAATTTTGCAATGAATTTTCAAATATCAAATTTCAAATTAATTGAAAATTTAAGAATTTAATAATTGATAATTCATTGAAAATTGGTTATTGAAAATTGAAAATTAAACTTTATGTTTATCGCTCCTGATCAAATCATCAATAATTTCGATATCCGGCCCGGGCAGGTGGTGGCGGATTTCGGCAGCGGAAGCGGCCATTATGTGATGGCGGCGGCAAGAAAGATGAACGGAGACGGGGTTGTTTACGCCATAGATATTCAAAAAAATCTTTTGGAGAGCGTGAAATCGGCCGCTGAGAAAAATCATCTTGGCAATGTTGAAATAATTTGGGCCGATGTCGAGGGCAAAGAAGGCGTGAAACTGGCGAGCGGATCAGTGGATCTGGTGATTATCTCCAACCTCCTTTTTCAGTTAACCGACAAAGAAGCGGCGGCCAAGGAAGCTCACAGAGTTCTTAAGGACGGGGGGAAAGCGGCGGTCATCGATTGGACAAAAATGATGACCGGAGGAGGAGTTGTTTTTCCAAAACAGGAAGCGGAAAAATTGTTTTTACAGCAAGGCTTCGCGGAAGAAAAAGAATTCGAGGCCGGAGATAATCATTACGGAATAATTTTTAAAAAATAGGAGTTAGGAATTAGCTTGTAGGAGTTAGGAAAATTCCTAAAAAGCTAATTCCTAAAAAGCTAGTTCCTAATTATGAAAAGTTCTCCTTTTCAAATAATTCTGCTTGTCGGGTTCGGGGTTGTGGCGGTTTTGGCGATGCTTATCTTCGGCGGAGTGCTGCCGGGATACAAAAACAAAGGGGGCAAGAGCAAGAACGCCGTTCAGCTTAATTTTTGGGGGACATTGCCCGCAGGAGGAATGAATAAAACCGTCAGCGAGTTCAATAAGGAAAATAACAGGGAAATTCGGCTAACCTACTCGGAAAAATCCCCGGCTTCCTATCTTTCGGATGTCACTGAGGCTTTGGCGTCGGGAAGCGGGCCTGATTTTTGGATATTAAGCCAGGACATCGTTTTAAAAAGCCGAAACAAAGTCCATCCCATAAGTTTTGAAAATTATCCGGAGAGAACCTTTTTGGATAATTTCGCGGATATATCCGAGTTGTTGATCGACGAGAAGAATAGGGCCGTTTCGGGCATTCCTTTTTTGATCGATCCGATCGTATTATTTTGGAACAAAGATATGTTCTCGTCCGCCGGATTGAGTCAGCCTCCCGAGGACTGGGAAGAGTTTGCCGAAGTGGCAGAAACACTGACGGAGAAAAACGACATCGGCAATATAGTTCAATCGGGGTCGGCGCTCGGAGAGTTCAACAATATCCCGGATGCCAAGGAGATACTTTCGATGCTGCTTCTTCAAGCCGGCAATAAGGTGATAAAAGAAGACGCGAGAGGTAATCTGAAGGTGGTTCTTGCCGAAGAAGGCTCTTCCGGATCCAAGCCTGCCATTGATTCTTTTAAATTTTATGGCGATTTCTCCAATCCCAACAAAACGGTTTACTCATGGAACAAGGCTTTGATGAAGGCTGATTCTATGTTCGCCAAAGGGACTTTGGCAATGTACTTGGGTTATGCCAGCGAATTTCCGGCTATTCGGGCAAAGAATCCCCATTTGAATTTCGACATCGCGGAATCCCCTCAGATCAAGGGAGCCAAGACCAAAAGTGTTTTTGGGAAGCTTTATTTTCTGGCTTTGATGAGAAATTCCGGAGAGACGGCAAAAATAAATTCTTTCGGCGCCATGGCAAGAATGACCTCGAGGGTTTATTCGAAAAAGTTTTCAGAAGCGACCGGGTTGGCCTCTCCCCGCAGGGATCTCCTGGCGGAAGAAGCCGAGAGCGCTTATTTTGGAACCGTAAACAAAAGCGCGATCATGGCCAAATCTTGGCTCGAGCCCGAACCGGAAGAGACGCGAAAGATCTTCAAAGAAGCCGTGGAGGGAATTACATCAGGAAGCTTATCTGTTTCCGGTGCCGTGGCTTTGGCCAAAAGGAAACTGGATCAATCATTATCAAAGGTTTTAGCGAATAATTGATGAAGTCCTTGGAAAAAATATACAAGGGGGCGGCTTATTTTCTTCCCGTTTCAGCGATTATTTTCTTTTCCGTAACGACGTTGTTTTTTGGAGGAGCGGCTGATTCTCTGGCTAGCAACCATTTGGGCGACTTTATTCCTTGCGAAGGGAATGATTGCGGGATTTGCGACATCTTCCAGCTTATTTCCAACATCGTTAACTTTGCCGCTTTCAAACTGGCTTCTCCTTTGGCGGTCCTTATCCTTATATATGGGGGATTCATGTACATTACTTCCGGAGGGAACGAAAAAAACAAGGCGAAAGGAACGAACGCTTTTTGGGCGGCGATATGGGGGATCGTCATTGTTTTCGGCGCGTGGATGATAGTGAATGTCATATTGGGCGGCTTGGCCGGAGAAAGCATATCGGAGTCGTGGAATAAATTTCCGGGATGCGACGATTAAAAACTAAATCAAAATGAAAAATATTAAAAAAGTTTATTACACCCTTATAATTCTACTTTTCCTTGTTTTCCCTTTGCTCAAACTCAAAGCCGAGCAATGTACCGACGAGGACAGCGGAATCTTGTGCAACCCGCTTTCTGCGGACAGTTTTGACGACTTGATATCGGTCGTTTCCAAATTGGCCATTAACATCGGGATTCCAATAGCCGCGCTGTTTATAATTTATTCCGGTTTGAAGCTCGTGATGGCAAGAGGAAGCGAGGACAAGATCAAAGATGCCAAAAATGGATTGTTGTGGTCGATTATCGGAACGGCCATTTTGCTTGGCGCCTGGGTGATAGTGGAGATTTTGCAATCCACCGTCGACAGTTTGGAATAATAGTGGCATTTTGCCGCGGATAGTTTAAAATAGAAATATAAATTTGAAAAATATTAAAATAAGGGTCGAGAAATAATTAAAAAGATTAATCAAAATATGAAATTATTAAAAAGAATACTTCCTTTCGGGTTCATGGCGCTGCCGTTCGTGGCGGGAGCCATCAGCGACTTGGAAGACATTTTTGATTTTGCCGACGATGTTTTAAGCAAATTGGTTCCCTTGCTTATAGCCGTGGCGGTCGTTATTCTGCTTATTGCCATCGTCAGTTACATCAGAGCGGGCGATGATGACGAAAAAAGGGGCAAAGCCAGAAATCTTATGATCTACGGCATCATCGGCCTTTTCGTGATGGTCAGCATCTGGGGCCTTGTCAATATCCTTTCAGGGACGTTTGATCTGGATAACGACATACCGGACACCGTCGATGATCTGTTGCCAAGATTTTAATTAAGAAGCTAAAAAATAATGAGCGACAAAGCGGATAAACTTATTGCGAACATAAAGTTGAATGTCCTTAATCCCATAATCGGATTCATGTTTGCCATTGCCGTCGTGATGTTTATTTACGGAATCGTGGAATATATACTAGGCGCCGACAATGAAGATAAAAGAGACAAAGGCAAAGAGCATATGATCTGGGGGGTTATAGGAATGTTCGTGATGGTGGGTGTATACGGCATAATGCATTTTCTGGCCGGTTTCTGGTGGGAAATAGAAGGCGCGATCTAGTTACTGCTCATCCCTGCCTTGCCAAGAGCGGGGCGGGGGAGAGTGGTCGCTAAGTAAGATCAAACACTTTATGCGGAATAATATCAATGGCATTATAAAAAGAGCCGGCAAAGTTCTGGGATTTCTTTTGGTTTTTTTGCCTTTTGTCTCCTTTGCCGAGAAAAAAGATTTTCTTAAGGTAAATTACGGCAAAGGCGCTAAATATATTTATGGAAGCGGCAGCGGGGGAAGTGGCGGAGGAAGCGGCACATTCTGGAATCTCTTCTATATTATTGAAGACATAATGGACAGGATCGTGATCTTCCTGATAGCTCTTGCGGTTATTTTCTTCCTTTACGGAGTTTTAAAATATATAAAGTCCGGCGGAGACGAAGACGAGCGCAAAAAAGGAGGACAGCTTGTTCTCTACGGCATCATCGGTCTTTTTGTAATGGTCAGCTTCTGGGGCTTCGTCAATATCTTGGTTTACACATTCGAGCTAGACGGCTCCTCTCAGCAAATAGACATCCCGCGGTTTAAGGGAGGGGACGGAGGAACGAGAGAGGGTACAGGCGGATAATAAATAAAAACAGCCTGAACATTGCGTTCAGGCTGCGTTTTTCAAACTTTTTTAGGATTTTAGCAGGAGAGCGGAAACTTTGGGATACCAATGTTTTCCGTCCCAATTTTCTGCCATTCCTGCGAATCCTTCAGGGGATTCTTTTAGCCAGAGTTGCATTTTGATTCCTTCTCCCAGATCAACCATTCCAAAATAGAATTGATCTGAAGACTCTCGGGTTAGTAGAACGTTTCTCTTCTTAGAATTCCTCTTGTAGCTGAAGCGAATCTCTTTCTCCTTGATACTTACAGAGACCGCTTCAAACTCTCGAAAAGGAACCTGATCAACCCCTCTCAGTCCAGCTTGCATCACCACTTCCGGATCTGCCCTGATCTGGAAGATCCATTTAACCGGCTTTGGCGGTTTCAGTTTAGCCGGTTTCGGCGGCGACGGCGGTCCTTCTTTAACCAGCTTCTTGGTTGCCGTGATCTCTTTTTTCAGGTCCTGAAGCTCGCGAGCTTCATTAAGGGTTAATCCTTCTCCGGTTTCCACTTTTTCTGCCAATTCATCCGCTCTTTTTTCGAGCGGCTTCAAGGCTTTTTCAGTCAAATTTCTTTCCACTTTCTTAACCTTCCTGGCCAATCTGATCTGCGGAAGATTGTTCAAGACGATGAGGCCGATAAAGCCCAGGATAAGAGCCAAGATTATTCTCTTCTTTGTGACTAATTTGGCTCCGAAGGTGATTCTTCCCGGCCTTGGTGTTTTAAGCATGGCAAAAATTAAAAGCCCTAAAATCAAAACGCCGACAATGATAATTGCCGCCTTAAAGATCCAACCTGCGGCCCACAGCCAAATAATCCAATTCCAGAACCCTAATAACTTGGTCATCATTCTTCCTCCTCCTCTCTTGTTTCATTTTTCTTTTTTTCTTTACTCTTTCTTTCTTTTTGTTCTTTGCCTCCCGCGCCTTCGAATCCTTGACCGACTAAAAAGTTTATATCCTCTCCTTTGCCACCCAGCGTGATCAATCTGGAGTTTTCAATTGCCTCCAGTGTTCTCAACAATCTTCCACCGGGTGCTTCCATTGCTTTGCGTTTTTTGTTGAAGGCTTCAGCCTCGGCATCTGCCATGATCAATAAGGCATTGGCCTCTTGCTGAGTTTTGGCAGGTTTGGAGAGAGAATTCAAAAGTTCTTCCGTTGACTTATTTGCCGCATCGACAGACTTTACATTCGTCGATATCAGTCGGATCCCGTAATGCTTCTCCAAAAATAACAAGAGAGTTATTTTCCCGCTCCTTTCTTCCTGCGAAATTTCCCCCATACTGAGCATTATGTCTTTTGCCGAAGGCATCGCGTCGGTTTGGGACATGTAGTCGTACATTATGACGGAGAGCATTTTTTCAATTTTTTCTCCGGTTTTGCTTTTACTCGTGAAGACTTCTTCGATCGTCCTCGGGCTGAAGAATTCTTTCGCGCCGCTCTGCATAAGGTCATTCAACACCGCAAACCAATCTCTCGCATTGGTCAGGGCTTTTCGCGGATTGACCACCTTGATTAGAATGGCGGCCTGCACGTTTATTTGGCCGCCTTCTCCAATGTCTAGATCCTTGAATTCAAAAAGAGGGGCGTATTCCCTGAGGGGAATATATCCTCTCTTGCCCGTTTCGGTTTTTATTTCATTAGTAAGAGGATCGAAGTGTTTCCATTTGTATTCCTCTTGGCTGGTTCGATGAATCAGGGGGATTCCCAAGAAATGGATACTGCCAAAAAGATAATGCCTCAGCCAATAAAAAGGTTTGATAATCCAGTTAGGATCATAATAAACGACCTCGCCATCTTTTCTCATCCTATATCCATACAAGGTGATTTTAATGGAAATAATCCGGTCTACTGCCCAAATAGCAGCGGCCTTTCCGTCCTCAAGAGAAAAAAGAAAAAGATGAAACTTTCCGCCCGTTGCCTTGTGGACCCAAGCCATTGCATGAATGCAACCCACAGTGCCAAAGAATAAAATTAACCAAGCAAGCAATTTGCCCCATCTTGGAATTTTTATTTCTTCTACATCTTCTACATCTTCTGCGCCTTCTACACCCTCGGCGCTTTTCTGGTTTTGCTCAAACGCTTCAGAGTTGTTTACGATTTTGTAAACAACTCTCCCGGACTCGTTTTTGTATTCCACGAGCCGCTCTTTTTTCCCCCCTAGCAACCATCCACCAAGGAAAAGCAATCCCACAACTATCGCGATTCCTCCCAAAACTGTAATTCCCAGTCTCATCCAAAACGGCAGTCTGTTATCTATCATCTCCTACCTCGCTTTCCTTCAAAAAAGTTTAAATTATAAAGTTTAAATTATCAAAGAAATTAAGTTCGTCCTAAATTATACGGAAAAATGGGTAAAAGTCAAGATTTGACCGGGTGTAGGCAAAAAAGTATTATATTATTGTGAATATGAGCAATATTACCATTCCAAAAACCGAATATTTGAAATTGAAGCGTCAGGCCGAGGCCTATAAAAGATTGTCCGGCCGTTTTTTTGAGTCCGTCATAAAAGATTCCGTGGAAGAAGTGATAAAAGATTTTCGCAAAACAAGTTTATATTCTCAAGAATTTTTGTCCGATTTGGAAAGCGGTCTAAAGAAATCTTCATTCCGCGAAAAATGAAGATTAAGATATTAAGGCAAGATATTACCGACTATCTTTCCGTCCATAAGCTTGATAAAAAATGGGTCAAGGCAGTCTTGCTTTTTGAAATGAATATTCGTCATCGCTCGCTTAATGTTGAATTGCTTGAGCCGCACTGGCGCGGAATTTATTCTTTCCGGATCGATAAAAAATACAGGGCATTGTTTTTCATTGACGGAGACATGGCGGAGGTCTTTCAAATAACAAATCATTATTAAGAAGTAAAAATAATAAAATGTCTAAAATTTTGAAAATTTTGGCCAGGGAGATCATTGATTCCCGCGGCAATCCGACGATCGAGGTCGATGTTACATTAAAAGATGGCTCTTTTGGCAGAGCAGCGGTTCCTTCCGGCGCTTCCACGGGAAGCTATGAAGCGGTTGAGCTTAGGGACGGCGACGCCAAGAGATACGGCGGAAAAGGTGTTCAAAAAGCCGTTGCCAATGTAAATACAAAGTTCAAAAAAGCGCTGGTCGGCAAAGAATTCGACCAGAAAACTTTGGACGGAAAGATGATCGAATTGGACGGAACGGAAAACAAAGGCAATCTCGGAGCCAACGCCATTCTCGGCGTTTCGGCAGCCTTCGCCAAAGCGGCGGCGCAAAGCAAGAAGGAGCCGCTGTATAAATATTTCAAAAAAATTTCCAAGACGAAAGAAGCCGTCGCCTTGCCGATCCCGATGATGAACATCATCAATGGCGGCAAGCATGCCCAGAATTCCACCGATTTGCAGGAATTCATGATCATGCCGGTCGGCGCGTCTTCCTTCAGAGAGGCTTTACGGTACGGGGCCGAAACATTCCATGCCCTGAAGAAAATTTTGTCCTCCAAAAATTTAAACACGGCCGTGGGTGATGAAGGAGGCTTCGCTCCGTCTTTGCCTTCCAATGAGGCAGCTATCGAGATAATTTTGGAAGCTATTATTAAGGCTGGATATAAGCCGGGCAAAGATATTGCCATTGCGATCGACGCGGCCGCCAGCGAGTTCTATAAGGAAGGAAAATATCACCTTGCGACGGAAGGCAAAGTTTTGACCAGCGCCGAACTGGCGGATTATTACGAAAATTGGGTCAAGAAATATCCGATTGTTTCCATCGAAGACGGTTTTGCCGAGGATGATTGGCAAGGTTATCAAGAGCTTACGAAAAGAGTCGGCAAAAAAATCCAAATAGTGGGAGACGACTTATATGTGACCAATATCAAAAGACTGAAAGAAGGGATAGAGAAACAAGCCACTAATTCCATACTGATAAAGCTTAATCAAATCGGCACCGTGTCGGAAACTATTGACGCGATTGTCATGGCCAGGAAATCCGGCTTTACATCCGTGATCTCTCATCGTTCGGGGGAAACGGAAGACACGACGATTTCCGACTTTGCCGTCGGCTTGGCGACAGGGCAGATCAAGACAGGCTCTCTTTGCCGAAGCGAGAGGATCGCCAAGTACAACCAACTTTTAAGAATCGAAGAAGCTCTGGGCAAAAAAGCCGCTTTGGCGAAGTTTCCAAAATTTGCGTCTGTGTAAAATCTGTGGATAACTCAGCCAACACGCCGGGTTGGAAACTTCGCCAAAAAGTAATAATTCTGTCACAGCAACATGATAATGTCATACCACAGCAAAGTAGAAATGTCATAGCTGACGGTTTAACCATATAATTTTGGTATTTATCAGGCTAAAGC
>QZIU01000007.1 GCA_003599625.1 Candidatus Parcubacteria bacterium | reverse complement strand
CCCTGAAGTGGTGGTGGCCAGTCTGCCTGAGCCGTTGCCGAGAAGAAGAGAGTTTGACTGGATGCTGTTCCAGCCTGTTCCGCCGTAGGATGTTGAGAGCGTGGAAGAAGCCGACCAGGTTCCGGCGACTATCTGGGCGATGCCGGTTAAGGCGGAGGAGTCAAGGCCGGTGCCGCCGTATTGGGTTCCTATGGCGGTGGCGTTCCAAAGTCCGGAAGAGATTGTTCCTAAGATCGAATTGCTTGAGACTATGAGGTTGGTGGTTGAGGCCGTGGTTGAAGTGATGGCGGTGGTGGAAGCGTAAGGGAAGGTGGAAGCGGTGGAGGAAGTGGCGGTGAAGTAGCCGGATGTCGCGCTCTGCAGGGTTAAAGTTGCGAGAGTGGCGCTTCCGGCAACGGTCAGGTCGCCGGATATGGTTCCTCCGGATAAAGGGAGATAGTTTGAGGCCGTGATGTCGTTTGGTATGTCTGAGTCCGTTAAGCCCGTTATTCCTGATACCGTGGCGTTGGAGATGGTCACGTTGGATAATTGGTCTATCTTATTGGTGAGTGAGATAACTCTGTAAAGGGATGAATTTTGGTCGCTCGTTTGGGCTGAAAGAGTATTGATCTTGCTAAGGAGATTGGTGTTGATGTTTTGGAGGCTTGACTCCAAGCGAGAAAGTTCCGTTCTGAGGAAAGACGACTCGGCGGATGACTGAGTCTGGAAATTATAGCTTTGGAGATTTTGAGTTGCAGTTTTGACATTTGAGCCTGCCTGTCCGGTAGGCAGGTTCTGAGTTTTGAGTTCAATTATGTCTCCTTCTATCTTTAGTCCTGACGATTTGATGGAGGAGAGTTCTTTTTGGAGGGAATTGTATTTGGCCTGGACGGACTTGGCCACGATAAGGGATTCTTCGAAGTCTTTCTTGAGCTTTGCTCTTTCTTCTTCGAGCGTTCTACTGAGTTCTTCTTTGTCGTAAGTGTATAAATAAACTTCTCTTTCTTTTCCTCCTCCTTTTTCTTTCTTTTGGAAAATAAAACCTTTGACCGCTTTTGAGACTGAAGACAAACCGCCAGCGAGAGAATTGGCCAAATACCTGCTGTAGGAAATGGAAGGTATTTCCTCTGATCTTTCTCTTGCCAAGGTCGGGCTTGATCCTAAGACAAAGCAAATAACCGCAATGAAAATTATCGCGTAAAAACCGGGATTCCATTTGGATGAAAGTCCCTTCATTTATGAGATTATTTTAGCACAAAAAATAACAGGGAGAGATAAAAAACTGTGGATAACTTATCCTGAGATAAATTCAAAACTCTTCAGGATTTCTTTGAATATATCTTCTCCGCTTGGAAAATTCGCAGGATCATGGGCGTATCTTATGATAATATGCTTGCCTTGGAAATTAACATGCGCATCCCTCAATTCGCCAAGAAAAACCGGCTCGGAAAATCTGTGAAAATCTCCGATCATATAATCATCCATTGTTATCCTGTAATTCTCGAATATCTGCGCGTTGTCGTGATCAGGCTCCCGTTCCCCGTTGACGACCGATATATTCAAGGTCGCCCCGGCGGTGTATTTTTTCTTGTACACCCCGTCACTCGAGATCATTGTCGAAGAGAAATTATTGGTTTCCAGTATTACCTGCGAGGCTAAACCGCCGCCCGGCGTTCCGCTTGAACTTCTTATTCTCCAGCCATCAGGTTTGACAAACTGATAAAAACCGGCCGGATCGGTAATCTTTTCTTTGGTTAAAACAACGGGGGTATGACCGGAAGCGGACGAATGAGTATCTTTGGAAATTTCTTCCTTGAGGAAAACCTTCTCGTCTTCCGACGACTCTTCCTTGCCGGAAGATATAGGGTCTTTAGCAGGCCAAGGCTTGCCGTTGATATAGATTTGCTTCAACACCGGATCCCCTTTTGGGCCGATCGAGACCAAGGTAAGACCATCATCGAAGCGGAGATCTCGTCCTGAGTTTTCGGGGATAAAAAACTCCTCGATGCCATAGAGCGCTTGCGCTTCCTCCAAAAAATCTCCCGCGTAATCAACATTCTCGACAACACCCTTTATAAATATCCCTCCGGCTGGCATTTTTTTGGTCACCTTGCCGGCCAAATCCCAAAAACGGCCATCCTTTTCAAGAGGCACGTAAATATAATCGCCTTTTTTTATTTTTTCTTCGGAATCGAAAAAGACGCCATCCAAGGTTGATATGTCGTACCGGAATGTTACATAATCCCCTCTGAACGGATCTCTCGGATCAACCGGTTCCATCCGCAGATAAACTTCCGCGCCTCCGCTTAATATCAAAAATTTAAAGATAATTATCGAGAACAAAATAGCAACCTGAATGGCTACGGCAATGATGAATTTTTTCCATTTGTTAAACATTGGTTTTGATTTCTAAGTTGTATGTTTGCTTGCTGAAATCATGTACCTCCTTCCTTTTTCCATAAGCCACCCGAGAACAAGCAACAAGATTCCCGCGCTAATAAAGAAGATGCTTTTATCGATAAAGTCGAAGAACCAGTCAAAGTATTTGATGAAGATAAAGGCGAACAAAGAAAAGGATGCCAGATTGATAAGCCACTCCTCTCTTCTGAAGTGTCCGGCCAATAACATCAAGATCAGATGCCCCAAAAGGAAAATATTGAAAAATCCGGCCCAGAACATGTTTATATCCAATCCGAATTCTCCTTCTTGGCCTTTCACGTCAGATAAAAAGAGGATCAGCGCAAATATTGTCGCATACCCTAAAATGGCGGCGATCTCCCAGAAGACAAGAGTCTTCTTTAGCCAGCCTGCTATCAGACCGATTATCAACGCCAGAAAGACAAAAGCGAAGGTCAAAATAAACTGCCATGACGCGAGAAAAAAATTACCCTCCGTGGCCTGTTGAAAAATTTCCAGCCCAAATTCCGTAGAAGCCAGAAAGAGCCCGGCCGTTACGAAGATGACACTGAAGACGCTATAAACCGCAGCCGACTTTTTATGCCGCTCCTCGATCTTATGGATCTTGCCAGTGACGTAAAAAACAAGAGCCAGGACAAGAGGGAAAATAAAAAGCGCGATCTCCTTGAGATCATAGTGATCAACCCAATCAGTTGCCTTCATCGTCCACCAAAAAATTCCTCCCAACAAACTAAGAGGCAAGATAAGAATGGCTTTGAAGCGATAAGATATGATCAAACCGCCAATAGAAATGATCAAGATTATCCATTGCCAGGAAAAATAATTACCCGTCCTGTCGTTGAAGACCGAAAGGGTAACCCCGGAAAAAAGCAGAGAAAGCAAAAAGAACAACTGACTCAAAGAATCTTCTCTTGAGGAAAAAATATCCAGGTCCCGGGTTCTGGAGTCGGAACCGGAAAGTCCTTTTCTCGCCCTAAGGAATCTTAAGGCAAAAATAACCGCCCCAACGACAACTCCAAGAGCCAAAAGACCTGCTCCGAAAACTATAATCTCGATGTAATAATAATCAAAAAAATCCATGTTTAAGTATTTTATTTTGCGATAATTTTTCTATAAAACCTGAAGCCTGACAAGAACAAGACCCCGGCCGACAAAGCCAGCAGAAAAGGCGAAGTGAAAATAAACCTGTTTTCATGAAAATCCTCAGACATTATGAACGGGTGTCCCGTTACAGCTACTAATCCCACGATCAGCGAAAGGTAAAATATGACGTAAAAATCAAGCGCGTAACCCAGCGCCAACAGCCCCAGCATCCATAATATGAACGCGTCCGGCCAATCAACATTTATGTGGAACATTTGCCCGATCAGAAAGATACCCGCCCCGTAGATCAAAGCTCCTAAAAAGATCATCGCGTCTCCCGTTCTTGGCTCATTAAACTTTTCTTTCAATATCCAACCCGCGAGATAACTGCCGATCATGGACGACAAAATTATAGATAATTTGCCGGTGTTTGACATGCCCTTCCAGTTTGCGGCCACAAAAGAAAAAATGCCGGCTGCCACCAAAATGGCTCCGGCAATGGCAATTATCTTAACTATTTTTCTTTGGGAGTCTTCCCTCTTCCCCTCAAGCCCCAAAACGGCAAATGCCTGAGTAATGGAATCCACGCTCTCGCCCGAAGCAAGGAGTTCCTTGTATGTTTCTTCTTTTGATTTCCCGGCGGCTAAACTGTTTTTTATCTTGCCAATGTTTTCTTGTTTAAGCATGGGCTGTTTGATCTATATTTAGTACTCCTTCATCACCACTTGGGCTTCGATCTGTTTGGCCGTCTCAAGCACTACGGAGACGACGATCAAGAGCGCCGTGCCGCCGATAGCTAACGAGCCTATTCCGGTTATGCCTTTGATAGCCAAAGGAAGCACCGCGATGAGTCCCAGGAAGATAGCTCCCACCAAAGTTATTCTTGTTATTATTTTCGAAATAAAATCCGAAGTTGATCTGCCCGGCCTGATACCCGGAATGAAGGCCCCTCCCTTCTGAAGATTCTGCGATATCATATTAGGATCGAAGGTGACAGCCGTGTAAAAATAAGTAAAGAAAAAAACAAGAAGGAAATACAAAATTCCGTAAACCCATTGATTATTCAGAAAGGTCAAAACATAAGTCGAGATCGTCCCGGCCATTCCGCTGTTCAATCCCGCGAGAAGATTGACGATCATTTGCGGGAAAAGAAGAATGGAGATGGCGAAAATTATCGGAATTACTCCCGCTTGGTTGACCTTCAGCGGGATATGGGTGGAAACTCCCCCGTACATTCTTGAGCCTCTTATCTGCTTGGCGTATGAAACCGGTATGGGCCGCTCCGCTTCGGAAATAAAGACCACTCCCGCGATTATAATAAAAGCAGCCGCAAGAAACATGGCTAGCATCGGGATCTGCGTCGGATCATAAGTAAAAACAAGCTGCTTGACGGTATTGGGCAAACTGGAGACTATTCCCGCAAAAATTATCATTGATATGCCGTTGCCGATCCCTTTTTCCGAGATAAGCTCGCCAAGCCAAAGCAAGATCATTGAACCGGCGATCATTATGGCGATATTCGTGAATTTATCCAGAAAGGAAATTTGCGTCAAAATGCCCTGGTTCTGCAGCATGGTCAGCAAGCCGAATCCCTGGAGAAACGCCAAGGGCACGGCCAGGAGCCTCGAATACTGGTTGAACTTCTGCCTTCCGGCTTCCCCCTCCTCTTGATATAATTCTTTGAGTTTGGGAAAGATCATTGTGAAAAGCTGCATAATGATGGAAGCGGTGATATAGGGCGCGACACCAAGCATCAAAATGGAAAGATTGGACAAGCCGCCGCCGGAAAACACATCAAGCAATCCGAAGAACTGGTTATTGCTTAAAAAAGCCGAAAGCCTCTCTTGGTCCACTCCCGGAATGGGAATATTGGAACCTATGCGAAACAATACCAAAATCCCCAAGACAAACAAAATTTTCTTTCTCAGGTCGCGATCTTTCAGGATGATTTTGATGCGATTTAACATTAAAGTTTAAAAATCAAATATCAAAAATCAAAATGACAAATTAAAATTAAAAATTAGATAACTTTAAAATTTAAATTGCCATTTTTCATTTTGATTTTTAATTTTGATTTATTTTTCCTCCCGCTTTCTCTATCTTCTCTTTGGCTGAGGCGGAGATCAAACAGCCGGAAATTTCGAGTTTCTTTGACACATCCCCGTCTCCGAGAACTTTTACAACGGGAATCTTTCCCCCTGTCGTTCTTATCAAACCCTTCCCGACAAGAACAGTCGGGTTGATCTGGCTGCCGTTCTCAAACTTTTCGTTCAAAAGTTCAACATTAACAACCGTTGCTTCTTCCTGGAATGGTTTGAAACGGTAACCTCTTTGCTTGGGAAGTTTTTTGATGATGTCTCTTAATTCCGGCCTGAGCTTTCTCCCCGCTCGAGATTTTTGTCCTTTTATTCCGCGGCCGGAATAAGTGCCGCGTTTGCCTCCGCGTCCTATATACTTCCCTTTCCTGTTTTTGGTTTTCGGTTGTATTTGATGAATTTGCATGTTTCAAAATAAAAATTAAAAAATCAAAATGAAAAATTTTTGGAAGTTGTGGATAACTTTGCAGTCCTGCCGGTCGCCTGCCTGCCGGCAGGCAGGTCTGCGACCTGGAAGGTCGGCAAAGTTATCCACAACTGCAACTACTCTAAGCTCTTTAAAGCTTCTATTACCACCCTGGCGTTATTTACTTTATTTTTGCTTCGCGAAAGGTATTTCGCGTTGACATCTTTTACTCCGGCAAGATCCAAAACGATCTTGGCGGAACTCCCGGCTATCAAACCTCTTCCTTTGGCCGGTTTAAGCATCACCACGCTGCTTCCGTATTTCGCCTCCGTTTCATGCTTGATGGAGAACTCTTTCGTCAGTTTCGGTTTTACCATTTCCTTCTTCGCTTTTCTTAAGGCTTTTTCAATGGCTCCCGCGGTATCCGAAGCTTTGCCCATGCCGACGCCCACATCCCCCTTCCTGTTTCCGGCAACAATGGTAACGCGAAAATTAAACCTTTTCCCTCCTTTGGTGACTCTGGCCACTCTTCTTATGTCTATTATTTTCTGCTCGAACTCAGGCTTCTGCCTTTCAAACCCTCCTCTTTGTCTAAATTGTTTTGCCATAATCTTTTTTAAAATTTAAGGCCGCCCTCTCTTGCTCCTTCGGCTAAAGCCTTTACCCTGCCGTGATACTTACAGCCTCCGCGATCGAAAACGACTCTTTCGATCTTTTTGCCAATGGCTGCCTTTGCCAATTCCAATCCGACCTTCTTTGCCGAATCGGTCTTTTTCAATTTATCCTTGCTTTTGATATCGCTGCCGGAAACGATCGTCGAGCCCTTCGAATCGTCTATGATCTGGGCAAAAACATGCTTATTGGACCGGAATACGGAAAGACGAGGCTTGCTCGCGTCGCCCTTTGCCTTTGCTCTTATCCTTCTGTGCCTTATTTCTCTTTTTGAAATATTCCTCTTCATAAATTTAGCTTTTTAGCTTTTAGGAATTAGCTTTTTAGTGCTTTGATTTACCCTAATAAGCTACAACCTAAGTCCTAACTCTTAATTACGCTGCTGCGGCAGCCGCCTTCTTTCCGGCTTTCCTTCTTATGACCTCGTTCTCATACCTTATACCTGTTCCTTTGTAGGGTTCAGGTTTTTTGAAGGCCCTCACATCGGCGCTGAATTGGCCGATCTTTTCTTTGTCGCAGCCGGAAATTGTAATTAAATTTTTCTCGATTTTTACCTTTACGCCTTCCGGTATCTGTATTTTGACGGCGTGAGAAAGTCCTATATTCAGCGAAAGGGCATTCCCTTCCAACTGAGCCTTGAAACCAACGCCTTCTATCACGAGCTTTTTTTCAAACCCGGCGGTGACCCCTTTTATCATGTTAACGATATGAGAAGCCGATGTCCCCCATACCGCTTTGTTTTGGCTATTTTCTTTAACACTCACTTTTATCTTTCCTTCCGCCGACAAAATCGAGACATCCGAAGGAAACTCCCTCTTCATCTCGCCAAGAGGACCTTTCACGCCCAAAGAATTCTCGCTCAACGCGATTTGAACATCCTTTGGAACTACTATTTCTTTTTTTCCTATATGACTCATTTTATAAATAGGTTTTAGGTTCTAGGTTCTAGGGACTAGGGACTAGGGACTAGAATAATTTTTCTAATCACTAAAACCTAGTCCCTAGTCCCTGATTTCTACCACACTTCGCAAATTACCTCTCCTCCGACTTTTTCTTTCTTTGCTTCTTTATCGGTAAGCAAACCCTTCGGGGTGGACAGTATCTGTATGCCAAACCCATGCCTTATCTGTTTGATCTTATCCGTTCCGATGTATACCCGGCGGGAAGGCTTGGAAATTCTTTTTATGTCGGCAATCGACGGCTCTCCGGAATCTTTGTAGCTCAAGACCACATCGATCGTTTTCTTCACCTTTTTTCCTTTATGTTCCGCTTCCTTTAGAAACTTCTCTTTGGCGAGGATTTTCGCTATTTCCATTTTAACTTTTGAATACGGAACAGAAACCGTTTCCTTCTTAACGGCCAAAGCGTTCTTTATTGAAACTAACATGTCTGAAATTGGATCCATTTTTGTAATTAAAAATTAAAAGTGAAAAATGTAAAATTTTGGAATCGTCCCGCTGAAAGCGGGACTCGTTAATTTTTATTTTTGATTTTTACACTTTGCATTACCAGGAAGACTTCTTTATCCCCGGTATCATACCGTCATTGGCAAGCTCCCTAAAGCAAATTCTGCAAAGATCAAAATCTCTCATATAACCCCTTTTTCTTCCGCACCTAAAGCACCTTCTCACGATTCGTGACTTGTATTTGGGTGTCTTCTTTGATCTTGCGATAACTGATGTTTTTGCCATTGGTTTTAAAATCTTATCTTAATTTTTGTTTTTCCGCAACTAAAGCGATCTTATTCTTTCTTGGAAAACGGAAAACCGATCAATCTAAGAAGTTCACGGGCTTCTTCTTTGCTCTTCGCGCTCGTTACAATGGTAACGCCCAACCCAAAAGCCGACCGGACATCCTCTCCCGCCGCCTCCGGAAACGCGATGTGCTCCCTGAAACCGAAAGAAACATTGCCTGTCTCATCGATAATCTTCGGATCAACTCCTCGGAAATCTCTGACCCTGGGAAACGTAACGGAAAACAATTTATCCAAGAAATCATACATCCTTTGTCCTCTCAAGGTGGCGGAATAACCAATAGGCATACCTTCCCTTAATTTGAATGACGCGATCGATTTCTTCGCCTTGTTTACAAGAGGTTTCTGTCCGGCTATCTGAATAAAGGATTTGAGAGCCGCTTCTTTCTTGGCTTCGTCCTTAAACGATCCGGTGCCGACGCTTATGACCACTTTCAAAATTTTCGGGATGGCAAAATCGCTTTCATACCCGAATTTCTTTTTCATTTCGGGTGTCGCGATCTTGTTGATTTTTTCCTTGATTTGCGTCATTTGCTATAAAAAAATGGCTATAAAGCCAATGAAAGCATAATACACCATCCACAACTTTTTGCAACCTCGCGGCTTGGCGGCTCGCTTAAATAGCCGTCTCGCACTTTTTGCAAAACCTGGTTTTTTTCCCTCCTTCTATTTTGAATCCGACTCTGGCCGGCTTTTGGCAGGATGGACAGACAAGCGCAGCGTTGGAAAGATTAAAAGGAGCCGGTATTTGCGCTATTTGCCCTTTTTGTCCTTGCTTTTTCGGTCTTAAGTGTTTTTTCCTGACATTGATTCCCTCCACGACGATCCTGTTCTCATCGCGAATAACCCTGGCGATCTTTCCTGTTTTGCCTTTGTCCTTTCCCGTTATAATTTTTACCGTATCTCCTGTTTTTAGTTTCATAATTTTATCAATTTTATCAGGTTTTAGGTTCTAGGGACTAGAAAATTCAATTTCTTAATCCTAATCCCTAAAACCTAGTCCCTAGTCCCTATTTACACCACTTCCGGCGCCAGTGATGCTATTTGATTAAATCCTTTCTCCTGGATTTCCCGCGGAATCGGCCCGAAGATTCTTCCGCCCAGCGGCTCATGCTTCGCCTTATCCAAGAGCACTATCGCATTTTCGTCAAATCTTATGTATGAACCATCCTTTCTTCTGAAGGCATTCCTTTGCCTGACCACGACCGCATGGTGAACCTCTTTCTTTTTTACCGTCTTTCTTGGCTCTGCCGATTTTACTGACACGACCACAATATCTCCCAGTTTGGCATATCTTTTTTTGCTTCCGCCCAATACCTTAAAGACCTGAGCGAGCCTGGCCCCCGTATTATCGGCAATATTCACCATTGTTCTTAATTGAATCATGTTTTTAGGTTTTAGGTTTTAGGGACTAGGGACTAGAATAGTTTTTCCTAGTCCCTGGAACCTAGTCCCTGTTTGCTTATATTTTTCCAATTACTTCAAAGCTTTTTTCCCTTGATAGCGGTCGGCATTCTTGTATTACGACCTTGTCTCCGACATTATATTGTTCTTTTTCGTCGTGAGCTTTATATCTTTTCGTTTTTTTAAAATATTTTTTATATTTTGCGTGCTTTACATATCTATCAACGGAAACAACCACGGTTTTGTCCATCGCGTCCGAAACCACTATTCCCTTTAACTTTTTCTTTGGCATAAGCTAGGTTTTAGGTCCTAGGTTTTAGGGACTAGAATTTAATTTTTCTAATCACTAAAACCTAGTCCCTAGTCCCTGATTTTATCTGCTGATAATCTTCGTCTTTACCGGCAATTTGGAAGCCGCTTTTCTCAGAGCCTCTTTGCTATTCTCTTCCGTCAATCCGTCTACTTCAAAAATCACTGTCCCTGGCTTGACCCTGTAAACAAAGCCGATCAAATCTCCTTTTCCTTTTCCCATTCCGACCTCCAAAGGCTTCTGGGTAATCGGCATGTCGGTAAAAATCCTTATCCAAATCTTTCCGGCATTATTGGTAAACCTGGCCATGGTCTTCCTGGCCGCTTCGATTTGATTGCTCCAGACCTCCTTGGCATCTTGAGCCACCAGACCGAAAGAGCCGAAATCCAACTCGTTTCCTCTTGTGGCCGCGTGGGATCTCTTTCTGTTCTCTCTCATCCTGTGCCATTTTCTGTATTTTACTTTTTTGGGGATCATAATTATTGCTTATCAAATTTTTCACCTTTGAACACCCATACCTTTATTCCGATGTCTCCGTAAGGCAAATGGGCCTTCTCTCGCGCGAAATCTATATCTGCTCTCAAGGTTTGGAGGGGAATTCTTCCTTTTCTCAACCATTCTTTTCTTCCCATTTCCGCTCCGTCGAGTCTTCCCGCCATTGCCACCTTGACTCCCTTTACCTCCGAATTAGCCATCCCTTTCTCGATTATTTGTTTCATCACCCTTCGGAAAGGAGTTCTTTTTTCCAAACTCTCCGCTGCCATCTGCGACAGGATCTTCGCGCTCGCTTCGGGATGTGACACCTCCTCGATCGTAAGTTTAAGCTCCTTCGGAATATCGGAACCTATTTTCTTCATCATTCCCAACACATCGCTTTTTATCTTGTCGGCCCCTTCTCCTTTTCTTCCTATAAGGAGTCCGGGGCGCGATGTCCGTATTATCAAATGAAAAACGCCCGGGGATCTCTCTATCTCTATGCTTTCGACAAACATTCCTCTCATCTTTTTCTCCAAAGCTTCCCTTACCAAAACATCGGTCTTCAATAACATCCTGTATTTGCCAGGATTAAACCAGCGAGATCGCCAATTTCTCAATATGCCTAATCTGAATGAATATGGATGAACTGTTTTACTCATTTTTTATTCCTTAATTATTTCTCCTTGCTCTTCAAGGACCAGCGTTATATTACTCGTCCTCTTAAGTATCTGATTTGCCATTCCCCGCGATCTCGGCCTGTGCCTTTTTAAAACAGGACCGGCTCCGACCGTTATTTTTTTTACTTTCAAAACTTCTCCGTCGGCGATCTTAAAATTATTCTTAGCATTGCTTATAGCAGATCTGAGAAGTTTTGCAATGGGCGAGGACGGCTTCTTGGTTAAAAACTCAAGCTGCAAAATAGCATCGGAAACCTTTTTTCCTTTGATCATGTTGGCTACCAGTCTGACTTTCCTGGGAGAAGCTCTGTAATTATTCAATTTTGCGATTATTTCCATAATTGTGTTGTATGTGAGCTGTGGAAAACTTTGAAGTCCCTGCCTACCGGCAGGCAGGCTGCCTGGTTGGGTTTCAAACCTGGCAGGTCGGCAAAGTTTTTCACAGTCTCAAGCCATTACTTCTTCTCCGGCGCTGCTTTTGCCGCCTGCGCCGCCGCTATCTCCGACTCTTTTTTCTTTGCCTCTATTTCTTTCTGCATCTTGCCGCCATGCCTGACGAACTTCCTTGTCGGACTAAATTCTCCAAGCCGATGACCCACCATCTCTTCCGTAATTCGGACAGGGATAAAATCTTTCCCGTTGTGGACTCCGAAAGTAAATCCTATCATCTCGGGGGCTATCTGGGAATCCCTGGCCCAAGTTTTTATTACCGTCGGGTCGCCAATCTTAAGCTTGCTGATCTTCGTCAGCAGTTTTTCATAAATATATGGACCCTTTTTAAGACTTCGCGACATTTTTTAAATAGGTTCTAAGGACTAGGTTCTAGGGACTAGAGACTAGAAATTTTAATTTCTTAATCACTAATCACTAAAACCTGGCTCCCTAGTCCCTGATTATTATTTTTTCTTCCTTCTCGACACTATAAACACATTTGAATATTTCTTCGGCCTTCTGGTCTTCACTCCCCTGGTTCCCTTGCCCCAAAGATTCTTCGGTCTTCTCGTTCCTGCTCCTTGTCTTCCTTCACCTCCTCCGTATGGATGATCGACGGGGTTCATCGCGCTTCCTCTTACTGTCGGCCTTATGCCCTTCCATCTTGTTCGTCCCGCTTTACCGAAATTCCTTAATTTATATTCTTCATTGGAAACCTGCCCCACGCTGGCCCAAGCCTCGCCTGCTATTTTCCGCACCTCTCCTGAAGGCATCTTTATCAAAGCATAATTGTTATCGTGAGCCAAGAGCTCTCCGAAACTTCCGGCCGATCTTATAAGTTTGGCTCCCGATCCGGGCAATACTTCCATGTTATACACGAATGTTCCCACCGGGATCTTCTTGAGCGGCAATTTGTTGCCAGGTTTTATGTTAGCATTTTCCGAGGCCAACACCTTATCTCCAACCTTAATCCCGCCGGGTAAAAGCGCGTATGTTTTAGCGCCATCTGCATAGACAAGAAGCGAAATAAAACCTGATCTGTTCGGATCGTATTCCACGGAGCTTACCATGGCCGGAATGTCCTTTTTGTCGTATTTAAAATCAATTTCCCTGTATGATCTCTTTGAACCTCCTCCTTTATGCCTCACCGTTATTCGTCCTGCTGAATTTCTTCCCATCGCTCGTTTAAATCCTTTGGTTAAGCTTTTTTCCGGCTTTGAACGCGTCAAAACATTCCTGTATGATACTACGGACATGTGTCTTCTTGATGGTGTTGTCGGACGAAAATGTTTCATTTTTTCTTTATTACCCGTTACCCATTACCCATTACTGGTTACGCCATATTTATCTTATCTCCTTTTTTCAAGTAAACGATCGCTTTTTTGTATCCATATTTTATTCCAGATCTCCTCCTGAGGAATATGCTTTTGTCCGGCGTATTGATGATGCTGACTTTTTCCGGAGTCACATTATATTGCTTCTTCACAGCCTCTTTAATCATTATCTTATTGAAAGAGTCTTTTACCTTAAAGACATACGCTCCTTTCTCATTCAAGAAAGTAGCCTTTTCGGTGATGTGCGGCCTGATAGCTGGAATAGCTTTTGTTTCCTTAGTTTCGGCTTTTTTTTCTTTTGTTTCTTTTAATGTCTTTTTGGCCATAAATAAAAATTAAACCCTCAGGGGGGGTATACGACAATGCTAGCAAATTTAAAATAAAAGTCAACGAACAAATACCTTACTTTGCCGCCCCGACCGGCTTCCACTTGCTCAGCGCGCCATCCGGATTGGCGATGATCAAATACTTGTGGTTCAAAACATTCAAAATATTCAAATTAGCCGCCTCTACTATCTCTATGCCAGGCAAATTCCTGAAGCTCCTTGAAATATTCTCCTCCTTCTTGTCTAAAGCGAATATCGCTTTGCTTGTTTTCTTTGTTTTTAGTTTTTCAAAACCGGCGATCTTGGAAATGGAGGATATGATCTCTCCGGCTTCTTTGGTTTTAGGCATGCCGAAATTGATTTTATCCAGAAACAAAACCTCATTGTCCCTTATTTTTTGGGACAAAACGGTGTAAAAGGCCTTTTTCTTCATTTTGGCGTTGATTTTCCTGGAGAAATCCTTATCTTTGGTCGGACCATGAGCGATGCCTCCTCCGACCCAGATCGGCGACCTGATCGAGCCATGCCTGGCTCTGCCTAATCCTTTTTGCCTCCACGGCTTTCTACCCCCTCCAGCCACCTCTCCCCGGCCTTTAGTGTGGGCCACAGGTGTTCTTAAGTTGCTTTTCATCGCCAAAACAACCTGGTAAACCAAGTCGCTATTCCAGGGAAGATTGAAGACGGCATCGTTAAGGTCGATATCTCCTGTTTTTTCCGCTTTTTGGTTGTATATGGCAAACTTCATAAATAATTTAAAAATGAAAAATGAAAAATGAAAAATTTTGGAATCGTCCCGCTGGAAGCGGGACTCAATATTTTTTAATTTTGATTTTTTATTTTTTAACTTGCTTGATCTCAAGCAGTGTCCCCCTGCTTCCGGGAACGGCTCCCGATATCAAAAGCTCGTTCTTTTCTTTATCTACTTTCAAAACTTTTAAGTTCTTTACGGTCACTCTATCCCCGCCCATTCTTCCGGCCATTCTCATACCGCTTGGCACTCTTGTTCTCAAGCCTCCGCCGATCGAGCCGGGTTCTCTTTCCGAATGCTTCTGGCCATGCGTTCTTTGCCCGCCCCGGAAGTCATGTCGTTTAACAACTCCTTGGAATCCCTTTCCTTTGGTAATTCCGCTAATCTCGACGATATCTCCGGCATTGAACAAAGAAACATCCAACTTATGTCCGAGTTCGACGGCTTTCTCATCGCCTTCGATCCTGCGTTCTCTTAGAACGGCGAAATTTCCCAAATTTTTTTGCGGCTTCTTTACTCTTTTTTCTTTCTTTTCCCCGAAGCCGAAAACGATCGCGTCATAACCGTCTTTTTCTTTTGATTTTATTTGCGCGGCTGAAACAGGGCCGGCCGAAACTACGGTTGCCGGAACAACATTTCCCTTCTCGTCGAAGATCTGTGTCATATTCAGTTTTCTTCCAAGCAAGAATTTCATAATTTAGGCCATCTTAACTTCTATATCCACTCCGGCGGGAAGATTAAGATTGGTAAGAGCGTCTATGATCTTCGGTCCCGGATTAAGAATGTCTATCAATCTTTTGTGAATACTCATCTCAAACTGCTCCCTGGAATTTTTGTCGATGAAGGAGGATCGGTTAACGGTATATTTCTTTATTTCTTTCGGCAAAGGCACGGGACCCGCGATCTCGGCATCATACCTTTTGGCAGTATCAATGATCTGCTTTACGCTTGTATCCAGGATCTTATGCTCATAGGCTCTGACCCTGATCCTTAACTTTTGTTGTTGTTCTTTTTCTTTAACCATAAAAACTGATTAGGAATTAGCTTGCAGCTTATTAGCTCTCAATTCCTACTTAATGATCTTCGTTACGACTCCGGCGCCCACTGTCTTTCCTCCTTCTCGAATGGCGAATCTTTGCTTTTCCTCAAGAGCGACCGGGGTTACAAGCTTCACAGTGAACTTGACAGTATCTCCGGGCATGACCATTTCTGTTCCCTCAGCCAAGGTAACCTCGCCGGTAACATCCGTCGTTCTCATATAAAACTGAGGCTTGTAACCTTTGAAGAATGGTGTGTGTCTTCCTCCCTCTTCTTTGGTAAGAATGTAGACTTCGGTTTCAAATTCCGTGTGAGGAGTAACCGAACCAGGTTTGACCAAAACTTGCCCTCTGCTCAATTCTTCTTTCTTGAGACCTCTCAAGAGGATGCCGGCATTATCTCCAGCCATACCTTCATCTAACTGCTTGTTGAACATTTCGACTCCGGTGACAACGGTCTTTTTGGTGTCCCCCAGCCCGACAATTTCTATTTCTTCGTTTACTTTGACTTTTCCTCTTTCGATCCTGCCGGTTACGACCGTTCCTCTTCCTTCGATGGAGAATATGTCTTCTATCGGCATAAGAAACGGCTGATCAACTGGTCTGACCGGATCGGGGATATACTCATCCAAGGTCTTGATAAGCTCCAAAACCGGCTTGGCCCATTCATCATCGACAGATTTAGCTTCATAAGCTTTCAAGCCGGACCCTCTTATTATCGGCGTGGTGTCTCCGGGAAATTGATACTTGTTTAGAAGTTCCCTTATTTCCGCTTCAACGAGATCGATAAGTTCTTTGTCGTCAACCATGTCTACCTTATTTAGAAACACGACGATCGAAGGAACACCCACCTGCCTGGCCAAGAGAATGTGCTCTCTGGTCTGAGGCATAACGCCGTCAGTGGCGGCAACCACGAGAATGGCGCCGTCCATTTGAGCGGCTCCGGTGATCATGTTCTTGATGTAATCGGCGTGTCCGGGAGCGTCGATGTGAGCATAATGTCTTTTGGTTGATTCGTATTCGCTGTGATGCAAAGCGATGGTAATACCTCTAGCCTTTTCTTCCGGGGCGCTGTCGATCTGGTCGATCTTCTCCATGCGGACTTTGTTGCCCGCCAAATTAAGGACATTCAAGATGCCCGCTGTTAATGTAGTTTTGCCGTGGTCAACGTGACCGATCGTTCCGACGTTGACGTGAGGCTTAGTTCTCTCAAATTTTTCTGCCATTTTATTGATTAAATTCGAAATTCGAATATCGAAATTCGAAACAAATATAATTTTTTAATTCTAAAATTCTAAAAATTTTTGAATTTTGTCCGCCATCTGGCGGATTGATATTGTTTCGGGTTTCGGATTTCGCGCTTCGGATTTATTGATATTTATAATTTTCGACTATTTCCGCGCGCCGCCGTGGCGGAAGCGGTTTAAATTTAAAGTAAATAAAAAGCCTGACTGCCGACAGGCAGGCGCGTCAAATACGCAATACAACTATATTAAAGAAACGCCAAAAAAAGTCAACCCCGTAAAACTTCGGCAAATTTTTACGGGGTATGTTCCATTGGGAGCTTTGAGGAGGTTAAAGAACTATGATCGGCGCTCCGGAATTTTGCAATATTTTTGCTGTTTCTATTGCTCCGTCACATTTATCGCACATCTCTTGTTCTTGCTTGACCACCATTATCTTGCAGCAAGAACAAATCTTGCAACTCTCAACCTCCATAATGTCGCCCTTGAACCCGCCATCATCGTCCATCATTCCGATCTTCATTTTTTCTCCTTTCTTTAAGATTAAAGATTTTTCAGAGATACCAAAATTTCACCCATATCCGCACATTTGCAAATAGGGCATTTATCCGTGGGAACAACAGAACCTTTCCCCATAAGAGGCTTTAGAACCTCTTTGAAATCGCGCTTGGTGATTTGCCAATTTCCTCCGTATTCCCTGATGTTACCGCAACGGCAATAAACTACCGGCTCAAACATGGTCTTTTTCCTCCTTTATAAAGTCCTATTTTCTGTTCTGTTATACACCCAAACACTCAAATTGGCAATCGATCCAAATTATCATCATCTTCCTCGATCAACTCCAAGTCATCCTCCAAAGCTTCTTCAGACAAAAAAGAACCCTCATCATCCTCTTGGGGTTCTTTTTTGGGAATTTCTTTTTCAGAGCTGTTTGCCATAAGCCATTCCGCTACTTCTTCCCTTCTATTATCATCTGCTCCACATTCTTGGGCACAATGGCGTAATGATTGAATTCCATGGTGTAATTGCCTCTTCCTTCCGTCATAGACCTTAGGGAAGTAACATAACTGAACATTTCCGAAAGAGGAACTTTGGCGTCAACGATCCTTAGGCCCGTTCTTTCTCCCATGTTTTCTATCTGGCCCCTCTTGGAATTGAGATTTCCCGTCACGTCGCCCAGGAATTTTTCAGGGACCATGACCTCAACCTTCATAACCGGCTCGAGAATGACCGGCTTGGCTCGCCTGACGGCATCCTGAAGCGCCATCGAACCGGCAATCTTGAAGGCCGCCTCGGATGAGTCCACTTCGTGATATGACCCGTCATAAAGCTCGACGGAAAGATCAACCAAAGGGAAACCGGCGATAACGCCCTTGTCCATTGCCTCTTTAATGCCTTTTTCAATAGCCGGAATATATTCATTGGGAACAACACCTCCTCTGATAGAGTTGACGAATTCAAATCCTTGCCCGCGCTCTCTGGGAGCGATCCTGATCTTGGCATGACCATATTGACCCCTTCCTCCAGACTGCCTTATGTATTTACCCTCCGCTTCAGCCGAGCCGGTAACCGTCTCTTTGTACGCGACTTGCGGCTTGCCGGTGTTTACTTCCACTTTGAATTCCCTCTTCATCCTGTCCACGATAATATCCAAATGCAATTCGCCCATTCCGGAAATGATCGTTTCCATCGTTTCCTGGTCGGAGCTTACTCTGAAAGTCGGGTCTTCGTCCGATAAAGCTCTTAGCGCGATGCCCATCCTCTCCTGATCTTGTTTTGTCTTAGGTTCCACCCTTAGAGAAACGACAGGTTCCGCGAACTTGATCGTCTCAAGAATTATCGGTCTTTCCGGAGCGCAAAGCGTATGGCCGGTCTTCGTTCCCTTAAGACCCACGAGAGCGGCGATATCTCCGGCGTGAACTTCCTTTACTTCCTCTCGCGTGTTGGCGTGCATCCTAAGCACCCGGCCAACACGTTCTTTGTTCCCCGTCGAAGAGTTGAAGATATACGAACCGGCGCTAAGAACTCCGGAATAAACCCGGAAATAGATAAGCTGCCCGACAAAAGGATCCGTCTGGAGCTTGAAGGCAAGAGCGGCAAGCGGCTCGTCATCCGTCGCATGCACGAGAACTTCCCCGTTTGTCTTAGGATCATGGCCGGTTATGGCGGGAAGGTCGGCTGGCGACGGGAGATAATCTATGACGGCATCCAGGGCAAACTGCACTCCTTTGTTTTTCAAGGCAGATCCGCAGAAAACAGGCACTATTTTATACCCTATGACGGCTTTTCTTAACGCGCCCTTAAGATCTTCCAGTGGTATGGTTTCCCCGGCAAGATACTTTTCCATCAGTTTATCGTCGTTTTCCACGATTTTTTCGATAAGTTCTGCGCCGTATTTCTCCACCTCGTCCTTCATTTCGGCTGGAATGTCCATTTCCTGGATCGCTTCCCCCTTCTCCCCTTCGAATTTATATGCTTTCTTCCGAAGAAGATCTACAATCCCCCTGAATTCATCCTCCAAGCCAACGGGGAGCTGAACCCTTACCGCATTTTTAGTGAGTCTTTCAAGAATTGTTTGATAGCTGTTCTCGAAACTGGCGCCCGTTCGGTCTAGTTTATTGATGAAACAAATTCGCGGCACTTTGTATTTGTCGGCCTGTCTCCAGACGGTCTCAGATTGCGGTTCCACCCCGCTCACGCCGTCAAAAACCACTACGGCTCCATCAAGAACGCGAAGGGATCTTTCAACCTCGACGGTAAAATCCACGTGTCCCGGAGTGTCGATAAGGTTGATCCGGTGCTCCAAAGTTTTGTCTCCTTTTTTGTATGTTGGCGTCCAAAAACAAGTCGTGGCGGCGGCGGTGATCGTAATGCCCCTTTCTCTCTCTTGTTCCATCCAGTCCATTGTCGCTTCCCCTTCATGAACTTCTCCTATCTTATGAGAAACGCCGGTGTAAAAAAGGATCCTTTCGGAGAAGGTCGTTTTGCCCGCGTCTATGTGGGCGATAATTCCTATATCTCTTGTTTTTTCTATCGGATACTGACGCATAATATTTAGGTTATAGGAATTAGCTTTTTAGCTTCTTGGGAATTTCCTAACTCCTACAAGCTAATTCCTAACTCCTGATTATTCTCTACCATGCGAAGTGCGCGAATGCTCGGTTTGCCTCGGCCATTCGGTGGGTGTTTTCTTTTTTCTTGGCGGCAAAGCCTTCATTCTTCGAAGCGGCGATAAGCTCGTCGGCCAACTTGTTCACGATACTGGCTCCCTTTTTGGTTCTCGCGCCTTCAAGGATCCACCTGATGGCCAAAGCCAGTTTTCTTCCAGGCCTGACCTCTCTCGGCACCTGATAGTTCGCCCCTCCTATCCTTCTTGATCTGACCTCCAGGTCTGGCGAAGAGTTCTTTATGGCCGCATCAAAAACCTCCAAAGGATTTTCCAGCTTGGTCTTTTTCTTGATTTCTTCCAGCGCGCCGTAAACAACATGCCTGGCCACGGACTTCTTTCCTTCTTGCATCACGCAGTTAATAAACTTCTCAAGTTTGATCGAGTTGTATTTAACATCCGGCTTTATTTTTATTTTTGATTTGACTTTTCTTCGCATTTTAATTAGCTTTTTAGCTTGTGGGAGTTAGCTTTTTAGGAATTTGAATTTTTCCTACAATCTACAAGCTAATTCCTCAACCTGGTATTTATTTCGGCTTTTTCGCCCCGTATTTACTCCTCTGCTGTTTTCTGTTCTCGACTCCCGCCGTATCCAAAAGGCCTCTTACTATATGATATCTCACGCCCGGCAGATCTTTTACCCTTCCTCCTCTTATCACCACAACCGAATGTTCCTGCAAATTATGTCCTTCTCCGGGAATATAGGCCGTTACTTCCGCTCCATTGGTAAGCCTCACTCTGGCCACCTTTCGCAAAGCGGAGTTCGGTTTCTTAGGCGTAGTCGTCGTAACCTTAAGGCAAATGCCTCGTTTAAAAGGAGATGTGTAAGCTATCGGTCTGTTCCTCAAAGAGTTGAAGCCGTACCTAAGAGCCGCCGCCTTCGGCTTCGCTTTTACCGTCTTTCTTCCTTTTTTTATCAACTGATTGATAGTTGCCATGAACTAGAGAATAGCAAAAATAAAATTTTCGTCAAATTTGCGCGGACTTATTCCACGAATCCGTGATAGCTGTTTTTATTGATCAGCTTGACTTTGCTTTTCGGATAGGCTTCCAGAAATGGCTTGGGGATTCGGGCTTTGTCGTTTTTCCACTTGAATTCGAACCCGGAAAGTTCTCCCCCTGCTTCTTCCAAATAATCTATTTCTTGTTTCTGTTTCGTTCTCCAGAAATAAGACCGGACATCACTAGCGTGATTATTATTCCGCTTCATCCGCTCGCTGATCATAAAATTCTCCCAAAGAACGCCCGCGTCCTGCCTCAGGTCAAGCGGATTCAAATTATTTATCAGGACATTCCTTATTCCTAAATCATAAAAATACACCTTTCTTAATTTTCTCAGCTCATTCCTTAGATTTCTGCTAAAGGGATTAAGACGAAATATTATGAAAGCCTGTTCCAAAATTCTTATGTATGCCGCGACTGTTTTTTTGTCGATACCTAAAAGGTCGGCCAATTCATTATATGAAACTTCGTTACCGATCTGCAAAGCCAGTGCCTGGAGCATTTTTTCCAACACCTCTGGATTTTTTATATTTTGATACTGAAGCGCGTCTTTGTATAGATAACTTTTAGCTAATTCCTTCAACTCTTTTTCCGCATCTGTCTTTGCCAGCGCGATAGCCGGGTACATGCCGAAAACCATCATTCTTTCCAACAGACGATCAATTTCCGGATCAGCGCGCAAGCTCTTTAACTCCTCTATTGAAAAAGGGAAAAGATGATATTCGTATTTCCTGCCCGTCAACGGCTCGGCGATTTTATTCGATAATTCGAAAGAAGATGACCCGGTGGCAATAATTTGTGTTGCGGGAAAGTTATCCGCCATCAATTTTAAGGTTAGACCGATGTTCTTGACACGTTGAGCTTCGTCCAATATGACTAATCGCTTATTGCCCAAAAAAGCCTTTAACTCTGTTGACGTTTTTTCGGTAAGCGCGCTTCTGATGTCCGGCTCATCGCAATTAAGATAAGATGAATTTTCCTGGTATTTGCTTTGAATGTTCTTTACTAACGTGGTTTTGCCGACTTGCCTGGCGCCGTAAATGACAATAATCTTGGCTTTAAACAAGGAGTCTTCAACTCTTTTTTGAATTGCCCTCTGGATGATCATAAAATTGGGGGAATTAACTCCCTTAATAATATATTATTTGAGGGAATTAGTCAAAACGGTAGAACATTTTGGGAAGCAATAACGCGAAATATTTACCTTAGAACCAATCTCGATTTTTAAGGGTTGAATTTGTATTTTATATCCCCAAAAAAAACCTGTAGAGAAGAAAAATTACCGGCAGCAACAGGGAAGAGAAATAGAAAATAAAGAAGATAAGTATGAAGAAACCATACCTCTCCAAAAAAGATTGCGCATTGCTCCATTTATAAGGAAGGAAGGAAAAAAGCAGTTTTGAACCGTCCAGAGGCGGGATCGGGATCAGGTTGAATATGCCCAGAAACAAATTTATCCAGATGACCGTGGCGGAGAAATAAAAAAGGGCTGAGACATAACCCGCGCCGAATATGCCCGCGCCGGTAATTGCCGCCATGCCGATCTCCTGCTTGGCAGCCAAATCCAAGGGAAGCAGCAGATTAACGATTGCGAAAAAGCCGGCTATCAAGAAATTGGAAAATGGCCCCGAAGCGCCAACCAAACCCGGGCCCCACTTTTGATTCCTAAGATTATGAGGATTATACGGAACCGGCTTTGCCCAGCCGAATACAAAGGAAGATCTGAGCAAAATGAGCGCCAAGGGGACGATAAAAGATCCGACCATGTCAAGATGACGAAAAGGATTCATTGAAAGCCTCCCCGCCCTCTTGGCCGTCGAGTCCCCCATCAGATAAGCCGCGTACCCGTGCGAAACTTCATGCGCGACAACCGAAAGGATCAATATGATGATGGTAAAAACAAGATTCACGCCTTGCATAATATCGGTTTTAATGCTAGCATAGTTTTTGTCAAATAAAAAGCCGACTTTCTTATGAAAATCTGTCTAACCTGCGGAAAAGGCACGATAATGGCCGTTAAAAGAAACCTTCTCCGGGGAAAATACAACCCGACAAAAAAAACCAGGCGATACCCGAATCTTCAATGGGCCACTTTTGCCGATGGCAGCCGAGCCAAACTTTGCGCTTCCTGCATCAAGAAGGGAAAACATCTTATTCCCAACTCCGCTTCGAAGATAAGCAGGAGAACCAAATAGCAATACTTTCAAACAAGAGGGCCCGCTGAGTCGGGCTTTTTGCTTTTTGATTTTTTGACGCATAAAAAGAGAAGTTATTCTTTCGAGTATCAGAGCGTTGTATGCAGGAAGATAATCCATCCCTTGAATTAACCCGTCAAAAAGGTTATAAAAGAATGGTTCTGGAGGAGTGGCAGAGATTAAAGCAATAATATTGCTTTAATCCGAAGGAGTGCCACGAGGCCACTCCTTCAATACTTAAAATTATAAACTGGAGGAGTGGCAGAGTGGTCTAATGCACCTGTCTTGAAAACAGGAGTCTGGGAAACCGGACCGTGAGTTCGAATCTCACCTCCTCCGCATTGACAACCTGTTAGTTTTGTGTCCTTCAAGCTCGATGCCGAGCTGTGACCCACAAAGCTACTTACAGGTTTGAATTTAATAATATTTTTGAACAATAGCGAGAAATTTCTCGGCGTTTTGTCGCATTAATTTTTTCATCTCAGGTGTTGCAACAAGTTCTCCATGGTAATCGGCAAGCTCCCCTCTGTTGGTCATTTCAAAATACGACTCTGCGTTTTTGATAAAGTCATGGACAAGCGGATCATCTTTCAGTGCGATACGAATGTTGTCTATCTGTCTGCCTGAGTAGCTTCGTGTGGGATCAGGTAAAAAGAGAATCTTTGTTATCCCGGGTATTTCTTTAGGGGTAACATCATGTAAATTCCCGTCAACATCTTTCCATACTGCGTGAAATTCTGCCTCTGCCATAACGTCGGGCATCGTCTCCCATATCTGCCAACCATATTGAACAGTACCACCAGATTTTTGAGTGGCCTTGTCCACGTTGCCATAGCATTCATTCACGATAGATCCCTCGACGGGTTCGATCTCCAAGTACAGAGCCTTTTGTCCGGGCACAATCTTCTGACAGAGTGCAATAATCTCCGGCAATGTGTTGTCCGAAGTCTTAGGTAATGGAAAGTTTGGCGGCATATCGTATAAATTATAACAAAAACCACCGGTTAAGGTGGCTCGTAATTTCTATCCGACAGACTTCTATTCGCTCAGTAGTGTAATCTTCTTATTGTTCAGCACGAGTCTCGACCGCAAGTGTCCCATCAGTTCTCGCTTTTCAAGTGGTGTCCCTTCTCGCAATACATACTTGGCGTATTCTCTTGTGTTCACGTCATCTTCATTGATGCTGTATTTGGGTGTGTCTTTAGTCGCCAACCTTTGAAGTCTGTTGAACCGTTTAATTTCTTCTTCCAGCTTCATTCTCATTCCAAGTTCATTGATGTCCACCCTATCAATCACTTTAAACAATTCCTCTATTAGCTCTTCCTCCCGAATATATTTGTTCGGACAATTTCTATCCTTCGCTTTTGAGCAGGAGTAGTAGACGTATTTCGCGGTTGTGCCGTCTTTAAGCTCTTTGTATTTTTCTTGCGCCGTGATTCCTGACTGGCACATACCGCAGGTGAATAGTTTAGTGAAGGCAAACTCTCTATTCTCCCGCACTATCTTATCTCTCTTGAGATGCTCCTGAGCCTTTTCGTAAAGTTCTTTAGTAATAATTGGCTCATGGCTTCCTTGATACCAATTGTCAGATCTTCTTGGGTATTCAAATGGCCCGTAATAGATCGGCATATCAAATATGCGGTACACACCCGAGAGGGTCAGAGGTTTGTTTCCTCGTGACCGGTACCCCAAATCCTGGACACTTTAGTTCTCTCTGATTATCGGCTAATTAGAGTAGAATAATGTCATGGAAAACAATCAAATAACTTATGT
>QZIU01000029.1 GCA_003599625.1 Candidatus Parcubacteria bacterium | reverse complement strand
TTCCAATTCTTTCTTGTCGTAGGAGTAGATGTTGTTGCTGTTGGAGGAATCAGCCGTATTTTGTTTTTTGGGGGCATCCCCGTTATCAGCGGGGTTTGTCTCGCTATCAGCGGGAAAGATGAAGTTTTTGAGGAAAGAGCCGACGGAGGAAATGTTTTGCTTGAAAGCGAAGAAACTGGCGGAAAGGAAATTTTCTTCCGAATCTTTTCCTTCGGAAAATAAAGAAAAAGCTTGAGAATTTATCGCGGGGAAGAGGAAAATTAACGCGACAAACAAAACCGCAAGAATGAGGCTTCTAAGCTTGATCGCCTTTCCGATTGGCATACTCATAACTGCTTACAATTATACCTTAAAGATTTTTTAAAAGAATAGAGAAGGCTGTGGATAACTCATTACATCGCCTCCCCAAGAGTCTCTTCCTCAATATTTTGATTTTTGAGCCTGCCTGCCGGTAGGCAGGTTCTGACATTTGAGTTATATTGAGTTATATTTAAAACATCAAATCATTGCTCTTTTTTTCTTGGACACCTTTCTCCATCTCCTCTTTTAGTTCTCTTATCCTGTCTTTGATCATCGCGGCGCGGTGATATTCCCGATGTTTGACAGCCTCCTCGATCTGCTCGTTCAGATTCTTGACCATTTCTTCGTATTCTTCTTTGGTGATGAAAAACTTTTCTTTTTCTTCCAGCCGTTCTTGTATTTCTTCGTTCTCGCTTCGGGAAAGCTCGTCAACTTTGCCGCTTCTTTGCCAGTCAAAACCGGTAAAAATTATTTGCTTGTACAACTCTTCCGCTTTTTCCCTTTCCTCTTTTGAGGCGTTTTTTGAATCATTTATGATCTCTTTCAAATCGTAAGCTCCGCGTTCTATCCACTCCAAACTCCACCACGGCCTCGCCGAAGACCACCAAAATTGGTCTGAGTGAAGCGCTCTGTCGAGCCGCCCCCTTATATCTTCGTCTTCATTTCTCGAAACTATTTCCGCGGCCAACTCCAGCAACTCCCATTGCCACTGTTGAATCTGATTTCCGGAACTCTTCCAGCGGAAATATGGTTCGCCGACTTCAAAATCCCTCGGCACCGCCGCCCATGTGGAAGGCCGCGGCTCTATGATTTCCTTTTTTGGGAAAATATCAAGAAGCTCGGTGATGGTTGCCGGTTTTATCGATTCTTCCCTCAACAAGTCGAACATCAAATTCTCCAGCCCCGGCCGGTGATGGCCGAATGTCTCGCCGTCCATGGCCGTCACCGAGTACTCGCTGTTTCCGATCCGTTTTTCCAAAAACTTCATTATGGCGGGAAGCGAACTGACGCGCGAACCGGACAATATTTTGAAAGTCAAATTTCTCTCCCGAAAGAAAACATGGAAATCTTTTATTCCTTTTATTTCATAAATAACATCTTTCTCGATCTTCTTTCCCGGCGGAAAGGCCATTTCGTCGACGATCATCCATTTGTATCCCAGTCTCTTTGCCACCTCCGCCACTTTTTTGGAGTAAGCCATCTCGGGAGGGAAAAATCCGCCCTTCTTCCAATTTTTCCCAAAATACTTGTCCAGCGTTTCTTCGTTCAAGACAATCTGCCTTTCGATCTCACTCTCCGGCAAAAGAGGCAGGAAAGCGTGATATTTGGCGCTGCCGGTTATCTCCAATTTCCCCGCGTCGATCAAATTTTTAATACTCTCAAGCACGTCGGAACAGCCGTTTTTCTCCAAAAGGTCGCAAAGAACGCCGCTTATGTTCAAGGTGATTTTAGCCCTGTCTATGTCAAGCAAACCGCGGAAAATTTTCCGGTATGACTCGTCCGCCACCCTCTTGACCCAGATGTCTTTCTGTACCACCGGCTGATAAATATGTAAAAAATTAGCCCAATACATAATAAATCTCAAAATTCAAAGCTCAAAACTCAAAACTATGAAAAACCGCCAGGCTTGGGTATCTTTTTTACATTACTATCCCCTGCTCTCCATTTCCCTGTTTCTTGAACTCTATCGCTTTTTTAAACAACTTGGCGTATTCTTTGGCGGACTTGTCCCAGGAAAAATCCGACAGCATCGCCCGCCTCTGGAGAGCTTGCCAGTTCTTCGGATGCTTGTGCATCTCTATCGCTCGGACGACCGCGCCGTAAAGAGAATAATTGTCGAATTTCTCAAAAACAAAACCGGTTCCTTTTTGCCTTATCGGATCGTAATCTTCCACGCTGTCCGCCAATCCGCCGGTCTTGCGGACGATCGGTATGGCGCCGTATCTCATCGCCTCCATCTGGGTCAATCCGCAAGGCTCGAACTTGGAAGGAATCAAAACTGCATCCGCGCCCGCAAAAACGAAACTTGGTAAAACGCTGTCAAAAGAAAGGTGCGTCGCCACATTCGGATATTTTTTATTCAGCTCCGTAAAGAATGAAAGGTATTTCGCGTCGCCCGTGCCAAGAACGACAAGCTGGAACTTAAAATTATCCAGCAGCGGAGGCAAGGTTTCCATCAAAAGATCGATCCCCTTCTGCTCGCTCAATCTTGAGACAATGCCGATCGTAAAAATATCATCCGAAGCTTCCGGCAAATTGAATTTCTCTCTCAAAACTTTTTTGTTTTTTGCTCTTTCTTTCAGGTTTTTGGCATTGTATTTGAATTCTATATTCTGGTCTGACTCCGGGTTCTTCGCCATGTGATCTATGCCGTTCAAGATACCGAAAAGACGGCTGCGCTTCTCCTGAAGCAACGAATCAAGAAGTTCGCCGCGATCCGGTGTTGTTATCTCTTTGGCGTAAGTCGGAGATACGGTGTTTATGGCATCCGCGTACATGATCCCCCTTCTCATCATATTGATCTTCAAAAGCCGGGGATTGTTTATCTCCGGCACGGCAGAATGCCCGTCGTCATAATCCATTTCGTTGACGAAACGGTGATCGAACATCCCCTGATATGATAAATTGTGTATCGAGAAAACGGTTGCGATATCGGACATTATTTTACTGTTGCCGTACATCGTCTTCAGATAATTAGGTATCAAGCCCGTCTGCCAGTCGGAAGCCACGACGACATCGGGACGCCACTCTTTGTAAAACCTTATAAACTCCAACGCGCCCTTTGACAATATCGCCCACCTCACCGCGTCATCGGCGTAGCCGTAGACATTGGCGCGGGTCTCATAGTATTCCTGATTTTCAAGGAAATAGGTAATAACGGGGGCCGTCGGATCATCGATGTTCGGAATATGAACCTTAACATTGCATATTATCGGCCCTGACCCGTTATTGGGGACTTCAAGGGCTTCGTAGACAGAACTCATTGGAAACTTTGAAGTGTCTATTGTCGCGTACCTTGGCATCATGACGCGTACGTCGTAGTTTAATCTTGCAAGCGCCCTCGTGAGAGAATGAATGGCGCTGCCAAGCCCGCCCACCTGCGCGAACGGAGCAACTTCCGGCGCGACGAAAAGAATCTTGGTTTTTTTCTTTGTTTTGAACATGAGATTATTATACCACTTTTCCGAATATTTCGCCATATCTACGCCTTGCCGAATTCGACAAATCAAGCCAAAAAAGGTAAGATTCGTAGGTGAAAGAAAAAAACCAAAACCTGATATCCCGTCCTCCTGTTGTTGTAGTGATGGGTCATATCGACCACGGCAAATCAACTCTTCTGGATTACATAAGGGAAGCCAGCGTCACGGCCAAAGAGGCCGGAGGCATAACCCAGCACGTCGGAGCGTATGAAACCGAGGTTGATCATGAGGGCAAAAAAAGAAAGATCACTTTCTTGGATACGCCGGGCCATGAAGCTTTTTCCAAAATGAGAGCAAGGGGCGCCAAGACGGCGGATATTGCTATTTTGGTGGTGGCGGCGGATGACGGCGTCCAACCTCAGACAATGGAGGCCTACCAGACCATCGCGGAAGCTAAACTGCCTTTTGTTATCGCCATGAACAAGATCGACAAGCCGGATGCCGAACCGGAAAGACTAAAGGCCCAACTGGCCGAAAAAGGAATTTACGTCGAAGGCTACGGCGGAAATATTCCATACGCCGCCATATCGGCAAAGACGGGAAAGGGCGTGCCCGAGCTCCTTGATACGGTGTTGATATTGGCCGACATGGCTGATCTCAAGGCTGATCCGGATCAAAATGCTTCCGGCGTGGTTGTAGAATCAAATCTGGATCCGCGAAGGGGGATCGCTTCCACCTTATTGATCCAAAACGGAACGCTGGAAAAAGGAATGTATCTTTTGGCGGGTATGGCTTTGGCGCCGGTTAGAATCTTTGAAGACTTTACCGGCAAGGCGATAGAAAAAGCCACTTTTTCTTCTCCGGTAAGGATTACCGGATTTTCAGCCATACCGTCGGCTGGAGAAGAATTTAAAACTTTTAAAACAAAGAAGGAAGCCGAGGAAGCGCTCATCAAGGCAAAGGAAATGTCAGACAAAAAGACCCGGACGGAAAAGATAATAAAGGCCGCCGAGGAAGAAAACAAAGTTGCCATTTCTTTGATTATCAAAACAGACACGGCTGGATCGGTTGAAGCCCTTGAAAAGGAAATGATGAAGCTTCAAGACGCGGAAACGATTTTGACCGTATTGCGCGGAGGCGTCGGAAAGGTCAACGAAGATGACGCCAGGTTCGCCTCAGCTTCAAAAAATTCGATCATCCTGGGATTTAATGTCGCGACCGACTCCGCCGCGAAAGAAATAATAGAGAGGTCGGCCACGCCTTTTTTTACTTCCGATATTATTTACAAGATCAGTGACTGGCTCAAAGGGGAGATCTCCAAGAGAAAGGCCGAGATACCAAGGGAAGAAATCATCGGGGTGGCCAAAATACTTAAGACATTCAGCAGGCAGAAAAACAAGCAGGTCATCGGCGGAAAGGTTACCAGCGGCAAGATGGCGGAGGGCAAGACTTTCAAAATCAAAAGACGCGATGTGGAGATCGGCGAAGGCAAAATAACGAATCTTCAGCAAAGCAAAAAAGAGGTCAAAGAAGTCGAGACTGGCAGCGAATTCGGCGCCATGACCGAAAACAGGATCGAGATCGCCAAGGAAGACGAGATCGTGATAGTGGGCAGATAGAAGGACGATATCGGCGCGCGGTCATTGACGCTTTTGCAATTTAATTTCGCATTGTTATAATCCTGACTATGACAAATAAAACCCAAACCGGGAAAAAATTGGTGATCGTGGAATCTCCCACCAAAGCGAAAACCATCTCCAATTTCCTCGGCAAAGAATATAAAATAGAATCTTCTTACGGCCATGTCCGCGATCTCCCCAAATCCAAATTGGGGATCGATGTTGAGAACAGTTTCGCGCCTTCATACATAGTGCCGGTCAAAGCCAAAAAGAGGGTGAATGAGCTGAAGAAGCTGGCGGAGAAATCCGATGAAGTGATTCTTGCAAGCGACGAAGACCGGGAAGGAGAAGCTATCGCGTGGCATATCGCCAACATTTTAAATGTAAAAGAAGCGAAAAGAATCGTATTTCACGAAATAACAAAATCGGCGATCGAGGAAGCTATTAAAAGTCCGAGGGGCATAGACATGAGTCTCGTTGACGCTCAACAGGCAAGACGGATACTGGACAGGCTTGTGGGCTACGAGCTATCCCCTTTTCTTTGGAAAAAGGTCTTCCGGGGACTTTCCGCCGGAAGGGTTCAATCCGTGGCCGTCCGTCTGATAGCCGACCGGGAAAAGGAGATCGCCGCCTTCAAACCCCAGGAATACTGGAGCATTACCGCGCTTCTCTCTTCCGCGAACGACAAAGAAAAAGTTTTTGAAGCCAAGCTTTACAAAAAGAGCGGCAAGGTCATCGACAAACTGGAAGTCAAAAACGAAAAAGAAGCTCTTGAAATCACAAAAACCCTCGAGGGCGCGGAATACAAAGTCGCCGAACTGACCTCCAAAGAAGTCAAAAGGACTCCCGGCGCGCCGTTTACCACCAGCTCCTTCCAGCAGGAAGCCTCTAATAAACTGCGATATTCTTCCAAGCAGACAATGATGCTGGCCCAGCAATTGTATGAAAGGGGCTACATATCATACATGAGAACCGATTCGGTAAACTTGTCCAGGGAATCAGTCTCGGCCGCCAAAGATTATATTTCAAAAAATATCGGGGAAAAATATTCTTTGGGCGAACCGCGATTCTTCAAAGGCAAAGCCAAAGGCGCGCAGGAAGCTCATGAAGCAATAAGGCCGACGGACCCCTTTCGCACGCCGGACTCGCTCAAAAACGAACTCGATCCGAAGCAATTCAAACTTTACGACCTGATCTGGAGACGATTCATCGCCTGCCAGATGCAACCGGCTGTTTTCAACGCGACGACAGCTGACATTTCCGCGAAGGACGCCATTTTCCGGGCAAACGGCTCGACGCTGCTCTTTGACGGCTGGCTTAAAATTTACCCATCAAAATTTTCCGAGACGATCCTGCCGGAATTAAAACAAGGCCAAAAGCTCGATCTGAACGAGCTCAAAAAAGAACAACACTTTACCGAACCGCCTCCGAGATACAGCGAAGCGACCCTTATCAAGGCCATGGAAGAACACGGCATTGGCCGGCCTTCCACTTACGCGCCGACCATCGCCACCATCCAAGCGAGAAATTATGTGGGCAAAAACGAGCAAAGGAGATTTGTCCCCACCGAAACCGGCATGCTTGTGAACGACTTACTGGTTGAGCACTTCCCTCAAATCGTGGATGTGGGGTTCACCGCCAAAATGGAAGAAGATTTGGACAAGATCGCCGAAGGCAAAGCCCAATGGGTGCCGGTACTTAAAGATTTTTATCATCCTTTCCATGACAATCTTTTGAAGAAAGAGAAGGAAGTGACGAAGCTGAAGGTGGAAGAGATGACGGAAGAACTCTGCGCCAACTGCGGCAAACCGATGATGATAAAACACGGCCGTTTCGGCAAATTTCTGGCTTGCTCCGGCTTCCCGGATTGCAAAACCACCAAAGCGCTTAAAAAGGATCCTCCAAAGCAGATAGGTCTCAAGTGTCCCAAATGCGTGGAAGGCGATGTCATAGAAAAACGCACCAGGAGAGGGAAACTGTTCTATGGCTGTTCGCAGTACCCTAAGTGCGACTATGCCAGTTGGGAAAATCCGCTGGAGAAAAAAGATAATTAGGCTTCCCGTGTTTAACTATGAACTTTATAACTTTATGAACTGTATCTGCTCATGCTTATCTCCTCAAACAATTGATTCTGATTTGCCATTACCGCGCCCTGCTTCACCAATTCCAAGAGAGCCAAAAAACTTACGATGATTTCGGTCCTCGCCCTGTTTATTTCTTCCGGTCTCAGATCGCCGCTTCTTCCCTTGCCCGAAAACTCCGAAAAACACATCTCCATTTTCCGCTGAAGCCCGTTGGCAAGTTCGGCGATCTTTTCTTCCAATTTCACGATCTTTTCCACTCTCGCTTCGGGCAATTTTTGCTCCTGCGGGAAGGAGTTCATCAGATCATTGATCCCTTTCACTAGCGCGCTTAAAGAAAGATTGCTCGGCGGCAGGAAAAGCCCTTCCATGTTGAAATTGACAAACGACTCCCTTCCGAACATAGGATTCTTGCCGTATATCTTTTTTATCCCTTCCGACAATTCCCGGATGAATTTATAGGCCGCCAATCTTCTTTCCAGATCGCCGATGTTCTCTTCTTCCTCGTCGCTCAACTCCAGTTGCGGCAAAAGCGATCTTGATTTGATTAACATTAAAATCGAAGCTGTTTCGATAAAAGAGGCCGCGTCCGCGACCGGGAAATTTTCGAACTTCTTCACGAAGTCCAGAAATTGCAGAGCGATATCCGCCAAAGAAACTTCGCCTATCGGAAGCTTCTTCTTTTCAATAAGATCCAAGAGCAAACTCAACGGCCCGTCAAAATTTTCAGTTTTGAGATGCATTAGAATAACCCTATTTTTTTGACCCTACGGGGAATCGGTCACAGATAAATTGCTACGCAATTTTCCGCGACCCCGCCTCAGTTTGATTTTGTTCCACAAAATCAAACTTCCGGCTTTCGATTCCCCGTAGTGTCTCCTCACTTCGTTCGTTGACCCTACGGGGAATCGAACCCCGGTTTCATCCGTGAGAGGGATGTGTCCTAGCCGCTAGACGATAGGGCCTTATTCAAGGCTTAATTACTGTCCGCTGCCTGCCGGCAGGCAGGGACGATAGGGCCTTATTAAGTTTTCTTTTACAAGATTAGCAAATTTGAGGCAAAAAATAAAGCTCCGTTTTTTTTAAAAAAAACGGAGCTTAGAATCAAAACAAAGAAAGTTCATCCTTTGGCGGCCCAGCCGGGCATTATCCGGTACCCGTAATAATACCCGTAAGCCTCTATATCTTCAGTGTAGATACTCAATACCTCCCAGGAACCTTTCGGCAAGAAAGCATTCGATGAGCCGCTACCTGCTCCCCCCGTCCGCAATTCAAATTTAACCGTCTCTCCCTTTTCTATCAATATTTCTTCCTTGAAATATGCATAAATTAAATTTTTCTCCCTCTTGAACTGATAAAGTCGCTCAACCTTATCAACATAACATGAGTAGAAATTTTCCCAATCCGGAGGAGGATTTTCCTCACCGATCGTTCGGATAACCCATTTGGTTAAGCGAATTGGCTCCGCGTCGCCGGCCCTCAAATTAAAGCCTCCATCAACTCTTTCCACTTCCAACCCGCCAATTTTTAGGGAAGAATTAACAGTGTTTCCGACCCCAACGATTGGCATTTTCCCTGTGATCTCGAGTTCCCTGCCGGTCTTCTTGTCAATAACGATGATACTTTTCACCGTTAAGTACAAAACCTGGCCGGAAAAGCCGATCAGGTCATTCTTCATCCTGGCGGCAATCTTTAATTTCACCGGCTTGGTAAAACTCGGCAACCCGCCGTCCTCAGGCAAATTAAGCAAATCAACAGTGTTATTTTTAATATCTGCCTCAGTTACATTACTATTCATGACGATTCTATTGTAATTACCCTGACTCACTCCGGGGGATTTATCAGCAATGAGATAAATATAATCAATAGCCCCAAGATTTCCAAAACCCATCCTCTCAATTTCAATTTTCTTGATTTCCCATTCTCTTTTGTGAGGCGGCCTGATTTTAAAATAAGTAAAGTCCACTGTGGCTCTTTCGGGAGCCAGGGCGGCCTTAGGTTGTTCTTTGGAAAGAACAACTGCTTTTAAGTTACCTTCGTCGCCATTCATCTGCGCGCTTGCGCAAGAACTGAGGGAGACAAATACTAAAGCAATTAAACCGGATAATTTTCTCATTTCTTCTCCTTTAAATCAATGTCCTCCGTAAGAATGGCCACAACCACAGCGGCTATGACCAACGCGACAATAATACCTAGCAATCCGAAATTTATAATTTTCCAGATCACATTTTTCCTCCTCCTTTCTTTTGTTAGTTTTTCTAATATTTTAAAGAACACGAAAAACGCTTATCATATTAAATGACATTTGACAGATTGTCAAATATCTAGTGACTCTTATGCCTCTTCATCCGTTGAGCTGTGGATAACTTATGCCAACCTGCCGGGTTCGAAACCTAACCCGGCAGGTTGTCCAAGTTACCCACAGCCTGTTTCGACTTTATAACTTTCAAAACTCTACGGACTACCTTCTTTTCCACTCCTCTTCCTGCCTGGCAAGAACCTTTTCTTTCTCTTCCGGATGGGCCATTATTTTCTCCACCAGCTTCTCCAGTCTTATACCCTGCGACCCTTTGACCAAGATCACGTCTCCTTCCGCGATCATTTGAGCCAAAGCATCTCCGGTTTCCTCCGCGCTGTCAAACTCAAAAATCTTTGCCTCGTCAAACCCGCTTTTCCGCGCCCCCTCCGCTATGTATTTCGCTTCTTCCCCGACGGCAAGAAGGAACCAGACATCCTTCACTCTCAAAATTTCGCCAAGCCTGAGATGCTCCCCCTTGGAGTATCTTCCCAGCTCCCGCATATCTCCTAGAACCGCGATCCTTCTTTTGGCCGGATACTCCGCCAAAGTTTCAATCGCCGCCTCGGCGGCTATCGGAGAAGAATTGTAAGTGTCGTCAAATACCAAAGAGCCGTTCATCCCTTCGATCAGATTCAGCCGCCCCGGGGAAGGTCTCATTTTTGCCAGGGCTTCGATAGATCTTATTAAATTAACTCCGCAAGACAAGCCGGTCGCGATCGCCGCCAAGGCCACGTAAACGTTTTGCCGCCCGAAAAATAAATTCATTTTGACTGGCGCCACACTCCCCCCGTAAGAAACTTTGAAAATTATCCCGTCAGGATTGATTTTATAATTCGATGCCGAAAGATCGGCAGAGTCGGAAAATCCGAAAGTCATGGAGCGAGCCTTCAATCTTTTTTTGAAAGAGATGACAGATTTGTCGTCTTCGTTCAGAATAGCAATCCCGTTTCCCGTCAGACTCTCAAGCAGTTTCCCTTTTTCTTTTATGAGATGACCGGGGCTGTCAAAATACTGCACGTGAACCGGAACGCTGCCAAAGACCGTGGCCACGGCCACATCCGCTTTAACCCAAGAAACCAGATCCCCCATGTCTCCCGGCCTGTCCACTCCGGTTTCCAAGACCAGAATCTCGGGATACTCGCGAGAAAACAATAAGACTTTCAGCCCTTTGGAAATAATCCCGATCCAGCGGCCGGGACTATCCCAACCCGTCTTGGCGCCTATTATTGTCAGCGGAACTCCGAATTCGCTGTTATAACTCTTTTCGCTCTTGCGAACTCGGAAATTTTCCCGCAAGACCAAAGCGATCGCCTCTTTGGTGGAAGTTTTTCCGGCTGTGCCGGTTATGGCGATTATCTTGGGTTTGAAACGCGAAAGAATAAGCTTGGCTTCAAGCTTCAGAATCCTCAGTATTATTCTCTTAATAATTGACTTCATTAACTTTATAACTTTATAACTTTATAACTTTATAACTTTATAACTTTATAACTTTATAACTTTATAACTTTATAACTTACCTATCCGGCGGCACTTCATAGTAATTCAACAAAAACTTCGTAATCTCCATGAACGGTTCAGTAAGAGTATGGGAGGCGTATTGCTCGCCTTTCGGTTTTATCGCGAACAGAAGGATCAGGAACTCCGGATCGAAGGCGGGAGCGTATCCGAAAAAAGTATGCATGAACTCTCCGTCCCTGTAGCCGTCTTTTCCCTGGGCCAATTGCGCCGTCCCCGTTTTGGCGGCCACGCTGTAATGTTCCATCTTATATTTTCCGCCGAGCAAAGCGCTGTCCACAACCTCGACGAGCATTCGCGTGATTTCTTCGGAAGTCTCCTTCTTCAAAGCTCGCCTTATTTCCAAGGGCTGCGTCTGTTTGTTCTTTAAGCCTTTTCTCGCCTCTTCCTGGACGATGTATGGACGCATTATAACTCCGCCATTGGCCAAACTGGAAAGAGCCGCCGCCATCGCCACGGGAGTCACCGCGATGCCTTGTCCGAAAGAGGCCGTGGCAAATTCTATGTCCCTGCTATTGTTCAATAAATTGGAGATATTGCTCTTTGCCTCATGAGGCAGTTCTATACCCGTCTTTTCTCCAAAGCCATAGCTTAGCATATAATCCCTGAATTTGTCTTTTCCCGTTTGCTGCATCACGAAAACGACGCCCGTATTGAGGGAATCATTGAGAACTTTTTGCATATCCGCTTTTCCCCTCGCTTTGCCGTCATAATTCCTTATTCGAGCCGAGCCGAAATCGATATATCCGTTGTCGACATATTCCGTCCGGGATGTCACAACGCCAGTGTCCAAACCGGCGGCCATTGTGAGCGGCTTGGCGATCGAGCCCATTTCGTAAATATTCTCGACCAGCGGATTTATGAACGCGGAAAAATCTTTCGTCTTCGCGTACTGGTTCGGGTCGAAGTCCGGATTGGCTCCCATAGCCATAATTTTTCCGGTTTTGGGAGAAATAACGAGCCCCGCGGTCATCTCGGCTTTGTATTTATTCTTTACGTCGCTCAATTTCTTCTCCAGCATCGCCTGAGCGGAAGGCTCTATCGTTAAAATTATATCGCCGCTTTTATCTTCTCCGGCGATCAGACTCTTGATGTCAAAAAACAGCTCCGCGAAGGAATTATTCTTCCCGCTCGTCTCTTCCCGTTTGAGCGCGTTCTCATATTGCAATTCGATGCCGTATCGTCCCGTCAATTTGTCCCCTTTGTATCCGACAAAACCCAGCACATGGGAGGCCAGATCGTCCGATGGATAATATCGCCACGATTCCGGAAAGGCGTTTACTCCCGCGATCTTCAGATCTTTGATTTTCAAGGCCGCGTCTTCGCCGACTTGCCTTGCCACGACTTCATATGGATCGTCCGATCTTGAAGCTTTTTCAAAAAACGAATCTTTATCTATTTTTATGATCCGCGAAATTTTCTCGTAAATATTCTGATGATCCTTCAGGACTTTCGGATTGATGGCTACCTGGTAGCCTTTTTTGACGACAGCCGCGGAGATATGGTTGCCGCTTTTCTCCGTAAAGAAGATATCGCCCCTGTTAAAATCTTCGAGGTTGGAAGAAAAGTATTGTTTGGCGGCCAAACCCTCGTAATACTCTCCCTTAACGACCTGAACGAAAAACAGCCGGGCCGTTATCAGTCCCGCGATCATCAGGATCAGAAAGTAGACCGTCCTAATTCTGCCTTTAAAGCTTAGATTCATAAACCGCTCAGCGTCGCGCGAAAGCGTCCGCCCTGGATACGTAAATCACTTCTTTCGCCTGGTCGATAAAACCGTTTTCAGCCGCGTAACCCGCGTCGAATCTGGAAACCAGATCCAGATATCTTTTCTCGAGTTCTATTTTTTGGAGATCGATCTGGGAAATTTTCTTCAGATTTCTTTGATCTTCAGCGGCCCAAAACACCGAAATGCCGACGAAGTAGACATACATGGCGACGACGACAAAAAAAATCGCGACAAGAGCGTTAAAAACAGCCGGTTTTAACCGATCCGACAATGATAAATTTTTTATTGCTTGCGTCATTTTTACAATATCTCAACCGCTCTCAGTTTCGCGCTTCTTGAACGCGGATTATTTTTAATTTCTTCCTCCGATGGAATCACCGGTTTTTTTGCCAAAATTTTTCCTTTTCCCGCGTCGGCCAAATCTTTAAAAAACTTCTTCGCGATCCGATCCTCCAGGGAATGAAAAGTTATTACCGCCAACCGGCCGCCTTTTTTCAATCTTTTTGAAGCCGCCTCCAGGCCTTCTTTGAACGCTCCAAGCTCGTCGTTTACCGCGATTCTCAAAGCTTGGAATGTCCGCGTCGCGCAATTGATCCTGCGATTGTTCCTGTAGAAGCCCGGAACGCTTTCTCTTATCACGTCCACCAACTCGAAGGTCGTTTCGATCGGCTTTTTTTCTCTTCTTCTTATAATATTAGCGGCTATTTTCCGGCTGAATCTTTCTTCTCCACAATTCCAGATCAGATCGCTTAGCTCCGCCTCGCTCCATCGATTCACGATCTCCCTTGCCGTCAGCACGCCTGGATCGACGTCGCTTCTCATTGTCATGTACAAAGGCTCGTCTTTTTGAAAGCTGAACCCCCTTCCGGATTCTTCCAGCTGCAATGAACTTATCCCGATGTCCAAGAGAACTCCGTCCACTTCTTCAATTTTCAACGAATCCAAAACTTTCTCCAAATTTCTGAAATTATCATTTGCCAAAAAAATATTTTTCCTTCCTTTCCATCTTTCTTTTAATTTGTTTAAAATTCCCGCATCCTGATCTATGCCGATAATCATCCCTTTGTCCCCTATCTTATTCAAGATTTCTTCCGAATGCCCGCCGCCGTTTATCGTCCCGTCCACGATCGTATCGCCCGGCTTGGGGTTCAGATATTCGATCGTTTCTTTCGGTAAAACAGGAATATGCATTACTTTCAGCTCAAACGTCAAAAGTCAAAGCTCAAAACTACAACTAAAAGTTAAAACTTTTAGTTTTTTGGTTGTGGTTTTGACTTTTGCGTTTTGAGTTTTGACATTTTGACATTTTTTTAATAAACACCAAGTTCTCCCAACTTTTCCGCCAAAGCGTCGGCCTGATTTTCTATCTTCGCTTTGTAATCGTTCCAATTCGCTTCGTTCCAAATTTCCAATTTCTTGTACAGACCGGCGATAACGACTTTTTCTCTCAGATCGGCAAACTCTTTCAAATAATCCGGAACAAGTATTCTGCCGAGCGCGTCTATCTCGACTTCCGCCGCGCCGGAAAGCAGGACTCGCAAAAAATTTCTGTTATCGGCCGATCCCGTGGGCAGCTGGCTTAATTTTTCCGCGACCTTTTCCCACTCGCCGATAGGATAAACAAACAAGCACTTCTCCTGTCCTTTCGTAATGACCGCTTTTCCGCCTATCTCCTTTCGGAATTTGGCCGGAATGGCGATCCTTTTTTTGGCATCGATATTGTGCCTGTATTCGCCGATCAACATAACGAATTACTGATTCGCAGAATTAATATCATTTCGCTCAGTTCGCATAATTTTCTGCTGAAAATTTGCTCTGCTCGCGCCGCCGCGCTGCGCAAGACGTCGCGAAACGACATTAATTCCGCGAATCTGGATTAAATAATTTTTCACCACTTCCTCCCACTTCTATAACACTTTATACCACTTCATAGTATTATGCAACACAACCTCCTGTGGATAACTTTGTTCTGCAAAAACAAAAACCAGCCATTATGGCCGGTTTTTGTTTTTGCAGAAACCTTAATTTTACTTTATTCCTTCGGTCTCATCGTGGGGAATATTATGACTTCTTTGATGTTGCGGACATCCGCAAGAAGCATCATCAGTCGGTCTATGCCCATACCAAGACCGGCTGCGGGAGGCATGCCGTATTCCATCGCCTCGAGATAGTCTTCGTCGCTTGGCGACACTTCTTTATCTCCGGCTTCTTTTGCTTTGTCTTGCTCGGCGAATCTTTGTTTCTGGTCTATAGGATCATTAAGTTCGGAGAAAGCGTTCACCAACTCATATCCGCCGGCCACCAGCTGGAACCGGTCTATCAATTCCGGATATTCCGGCTTTCTTTTGGCAAGCGGAGAAGCTCCGGCGGGATAATCGGTAATGAAGGTCGGCTGAATCAATTTCGGACGGCAAATCTTTTTATAAATATTATCCAAGATCTTTTCTTTGCTTTCGAATTCTTCCGTTTTAACGCCAAGTTGTTTGGCCTTCAACAGGATATCCTCCCTCGAAGCCTTTTCCGGATCGTTTATCTTTGCCATCTGCCTGAACATGTCGAAATATTTTATTCTGGCGAACTTTCCGGAAAAAGAAATTTCATTTTCAGCCGTTTTTATTTTTTCCTCCCCAAAAACTTCGCAGACAACTTGCCTCAGCATTTTTTCCGTAAGATTCATCAGATAATCGGCGTCTTTGTAAGCCTCATAAAGCTCCATCATCGTGAATTCCGGATTATGCGTGGCATCAATGCCTTCATTCCTGAAATTCCTGGCTATCTCGTAAACCTTCGGGAAGCCTCCGACCAGCAGTCGTTTCAAATAAAGCTCCGGCGCGATCCGTAAATAAAGGTCAATGTCCAAAGCGTTATGATGGGTTTTGAATGGCTCGGCCAAGGCTCCTCCCGCCAAACTTTGCAATACCGGCGTTTCCACCTCCAAAAAACCTTCCTTGTCCAGGAATCTTCTCATGGAAGTTATGACCTTGGAACGCAGGATGAAACGGCGCTTGACCCCCTCGTTCATCAAAGTATCAAGATATCTTCTTCTGAATCTTTCCTCCGTATCGGAAAGTCCGTGCCATTTTTCCGGCAAAGGTCTCAGGCTTTTAGCCAGCATTTTCCAAGAAACCGCTTTAACGCTCCTCTCTTTTTTCTTCGTCGTGAATGGAAAGCCCGCGACGCTGACAAAATCGCCGATATCCGCAACCTCGAGAAACAGGTCGAATTTCCCTTCTTCGACTTCGTCCTTTTTCAGGTAAACCTGCATCTTGCCGTCGCCGTCATTCAGGTCAAAAAAAACAGAACCGCCATGCGCCCTTATCGCCATAATACGGCCCGCTATTTTAACCTGTTGATTTTTCTCGGCAAGAGAATCAAAATCAGCCAAAACATTCCCAATCGAATGATCGGCATCGGTCGAAACGGGAAACGGATCGATCCCGCGTTCCTTTAATAAGTCAAGTTTTTTGATTCTTTCTTCCCGAATATCTTCAAAAGCGCTCATTTGAGTACCGATCTCTTCTACTTGTTCTAATATTGTAATTGTAGCTTACAAAACGGATTTTAGGAAATTTCTTCGATCGAATATTTCGTTTCGCCCGTGGGACTGGACACTTTTACGACGCTTCCTTTTTTCTTGCCCATCAAAGCGCTTCCTATCGGGCTCTTGTTGGATATTTTTCGCGCTGAGATATCTGCCTCCTCGGGGCCAACCAAAGTATAGTCGTATATCTTGCCGTCCGCGTCCTTTTTAAGCTTGACTGTCGAGCCAAGCTGAACAAGGCCGTTGTTGCCTTTTTCAATAATAACGGCCCGCTTTATGATGTCTTCAAGCTGCTGGATCCTCCCCTCGTTTATACCTTGGGCTTCCCGCGACTCCTTGTATTCGGAATTCTCCGACAAATCGCCGAGGCTCTTGGCGTATTCGATCCTTTCGACTATCTCCTTCCTTTTCACGGTGGTTAGATGCTCCAGCTCTTTTTTGAATTTTTCCAATCCTTCTTTGCTTAAATATTCCGGAACTATGTTCATTGTTTTGTAAATTTTTGGTAAATTGTAAAATTTTTATTTTTTTGTAATTCTACAGACCTTCTTGTTTCAACTCGTCTATCAGCTCTTTGGCTTTCTTGGAAACCTTTTTCGGAGTTCTGACTATGAGCCTGATCATAAGATCGCCCCTCCCCCTGGCTCCGGGCGCGCCATGCGCTTGGGGAACTCCTTTGCCTCTAAGTCTCAATATCTCGCCGGAATCCACGCCGGACGGAATCTTGAGTTTGATAGGGCCTTCCAACGTCGCGATTTCTTTCTCGATACCCAACAAGGCTTCTGATATTTTTATGTCCAGATCCATCGTTAAATTCAGACCGTCCCGCCTGAATACCGGATGCTTGATCACATTGAATCTCACGTACAGATCCCCGGCAATCCCGCCGGGAACCGCTTCTCCCATTTGCGGCAAGCTGATCGCTTCCCCATCCCGTATACCCGCGGGAACCTTCACCGTCACTTCCTCGCTCCTCTTCAGAACTCCGTGACCCGAGCAAGCGGAACACTTTTTACTCGGAATGGCTCCCCGCCCTTGGCACTTGCCGCATTCTCTGAACGTGGAGATCGCTCCGAATATTGACTTTCTGGACTCATGCACCCTGCCCGCGCCTTGGCAAGCCGGACATTTCTCAAGCTCGGAACCTGGCTCCGCGCCGGAACCCTTGCAAGACTGACAATAAGAAACTTTGCTTAAAAGGATCTTTCTTTCCGTTCCAAAGATCGAGTCAACGAACGGTATGTCGAGATCGACGGCTATATCGGCCCCTCGTTTTGTTTTCGTTTTTCTGCCAGCCTGACCCCCGAAGAAATTCTCAAAGATATCGCCGAAGTCGAACTCGAAGCCTTGTCCGTTTTGCCTCGCTCCAAACCCGCCGAAATCAAATCCGCCGAATCCGTCAAAACCGGGACCGCCGGCTGATCCGTTAAAGTTCCTTCCGTAAGTGTCATACTCGACCCTTTTTTTATCATCATAAAGAATCTCGTATGCTTCGCTTATTTCCTTGAATCTCTTGTCGTCTCCGCTGTTCTTATCCGGATGATATTTATGAGCGAGCTTTCTATAAGCTTTTTTAATGTCGTCTTTGGTGGCGTTTCGAGGAACGCCGAGTATGTCATAGTAGTCCTTCATAAAAGTGAAAAGTTAAAAATGAAAAGTTAAAAATTATGAATCGTCCCGCTTTCAGCGGGACTCCATAATTTTTAATTTTTATTTTTGATTTTTTATTTTTCTTCAAAGTCCGCGTCTCTTGTCTGCCCCTTATCTTCGCCGCCGGTCTGCGGGCCTGTTCCTCCGGCATTAGACTGTCCCGCGGCCTTATACATCGCTTCTCCTATCGCCTGCATTTTCTTCGACAGCTCATCAGAGGCTTTTTTGATGGCTTCCGTGTCATTGTTGTCTTTGATCTTCTTTAGTTCGTCTATTTTATCCTGCACTTCTTTCTTCAGCTCCGCCGAAATTTTGTCTCCCGCGTCCGACAAAGATTTCTCGGCGGTGTAAACTAAAGCATTCGCGTTGTTTTTGACCTCCGCCGATTCTCTCTTCTTTTTATCTTCATCGGCGTGAGCCTCGGCATCCTTCTTCATTCTTTCTATGTCGTCTTTGGACAAACCGGAAGAAGCCTCTATTCTGATGGATTGCTCCTTGTTCGAAGCCTTGTCTTTTGCCTTCACGTTAAGAATGCCATTGACGTCTATGTCGAAAGTCACTTCAACCTGAGGCATTCCTCTCGGAGACGGCGGAATGCCGTCCAAAATGAATCTTCCAAGGGATTTGTTGTCGGATGACATTTCTCTTTCTCCTTGAAGCACATGGATCTCAACAGAGGTCTGATTGTCTGCTGCCGTCGAGAAAACCTGGCTTTTGCTTGTCGGTATGGTCGTATTCTTATTGATTATCTTCGTGCAAACGCCTCCAAGGGTTTCTATGCCCATCGAAAGCGGCGTGACATCAAGAAGCAAGACATCCTTGACTTCTCCTTTAATAATGCCTCCTTGCACGGCGGCTCCCACGGCCACCACTTCATCCGGATTGACCGATTTGTTCGGCTCCTTGCCAAAAAGGTCCTTCACCGCCTTCTGCATGGCGGGCATTCTTGTCTGACCTCCCACCAGGATCACTTCGTTTATCTCGGACAACTTCAACCCGGACTCTTCAACCACTTTCCTAGTTATATCCGCGGATTTCTTTATCAAATCGCCCGTAAGCTCTTCCAGTTTTGACCTCGAAAGTTTAAGGAGCAGATGTCTGGGACCGGAAGAATCCGAAGTGATGAAAGGGATATTTATTTCCGACTCGAAAGTGCCGGAAAGTTCATGCTTCGCTTTTTCCGCCGACTCTTTGATCCTCTGGAGAGCGAGAATATCCTTGGAAACATCCAACCCGCTTTCTTTCTTGAACTCGGCGATCACCCATTCCATTATTCTTTGATCGATATTGTCTCCCCCGAGATGCGTATCACCCCCAGTAGCCTTCACTTCGATAACATCGTCTCCCACTTCGAGCACGGAAACATCGAAGGTTCCGCCGCCGAAATCATAAACCACTATTTTTTCGTCCTTCTTTTTATTGAAGCCGTAAGCCAAAGCGGCCGCCGTAGGTTCATTGATGATCCTGAGCACTTTGAGACCCGCGATCTCTCCGGCATCCTTCGTGGCCTTCCTCTGCGCGTCGTTGAAGTAAGCCGGCACGGTGATGATCGCTCCTTCGATCTTTCCTCCGATCCTGGCCTCCGCGTCGTGCTTGAGCTTCTGCAGGATCATGGCGGAAATCTCCTCCGGACGATAACTCTTGCCGGACATCTTCACCTTTACGCCGCTATCGTCCGATTGTTCTATTTTGTAAGGCAGGAGCCCTTTGTCTCTCTTGACCTCCTCATCCTCGAACTTCCTGCCGATCAGTCTTTTGACGGAATAGATGGTGTTTTCCGGATTGGTAACGGCCTGCCTCTTCGCTAGCAGTCCGACCAGCCTGTCTCCGGCCTTGGAAATGGCAACAACCGAAGGAGTCGTTCTTCCCCCCTCGTCATTCTCAAGAACCTTCGGCTCGCCGCCCTCGATGACGGACATCGCCGAGTTCGTCGTTCCCAAATCTATTCCTAAAATTTTTGAAGTTGTTGTCATAATTTTATGATTTAAATCAAAACTCAAAGTTCAGAACTCAAAACCACAACTTTAAACTAAAAACTTTTTATAACTTTATTAAGTTTTAGGTTTTGGGTTATAGTTTTGAGATTTGAGTTTTAACCTTTGAGTTTGCAAATATTATTTGCTAATAAATTTCCCCACTTTTACCAAACTTGGCCTTATGACGGCCCCATGCATTCGATACCCTCTTCTCATCTCTTCCATCACCATACCCTCTTTTTCTCTTTTGTCAACATCAACGTTTCCGATGCTCTCGCTCTCTTTGGGATCGAACATCTTCCCTGCCGTTTCTATCGGTTCCACCCCTCTCCCCTTCATTATATTAAGCAGCTGCGCCCGCAGATATTCTATACCCTGCCGCCAATTATTGTCTATTTTTTCGAACGCTTCCTTGTTGGCAAAAAGCCTGTCGAAGCTGTCCGCCAGATCTATCATTTCCAGAAGAAGATTCTTTTCCGAGAATTTTATTATGTCTTTTCTTCGCTCTTCTTCTTCTTTCCTGGCATTCACAAAATCCGCTTTAGCCCTCTGCCATCCGGCCAGGTATTCTTCTTTTTCGGTTCGGCATTTTTTCAGTTTTTCTCTGAGACTCTTGACCATATCCGCCGGACTATCCGAATCTTCTTCAATTACAAGTTCTTCTTCCGGACCTTGGTTTTGGCCGCCAAAATTATCGTCTTTTTCTTCGGTCGTGTAACTCATAAGGGTTAAAAAAATAAATAAACAACCAGTGCTTATTTATTGCTTAAATTATACACCAAGTAAAACTATAATTGCAATACCACTCCGAGATACGGCACAAAGTTAAAACATCCGCCCGGGCGGATGTTTTAACGCGAACAAAGCAAGCTTTTTAAAGATTATTCAACTCGGCCTCCAAGTCATTAAAATCATCCTCCGGCAATTCAATATCGACTTCCTCCAATAATTCCTCCTCCGTTTGGCTTTCCGCCACATCGCTCGTCTGCTGATCAATGCTACCCTCGGTATCGTCGCCTTTGTTATTCAACGCGAAGAAACCGGCGGCAATAAGAATTAAAACAATAAGAATTAATGCGAGCTTTTTCATTTTTTTTATTACTCCGCCAAGTTGCGCGTGACGGAAGTAAGATTATCAATAATACCCGTCGCGGGTCTAAACTTTACTGTGAAGAAGCGGGTGAAACAGAAGCGGATTCCGATGAAGCCGACGAGACAGCGGAAGACTGGGCCGAAGAAACCGAACCTCCCGCGATCATCGCCAAAGCTGCGGCGGCATCTTTCACAGCCTTGTGAGCCGCGTTCACCGCTTCGCGAACCTTGGCAATATCATCCTGCAAGCTCTTGACGGATGATCCGACATCGGCTCTTAATTTTTCTTCCGTATTTATCGTAATCTTGTAAACCTTGGCCGCCTGCGCCTCCACCGCGGACTTTCCGGAGGAAATCGCCGTTCTGGCTTTTTCTACGGCAGTTTTAACGGCAGTCACATCATTGCCCTCCGATTCTAACTTCAAGGTCTTTTCGTTTATCTTGTTCAAAACCGCTTCTATCTTTCCCAAAGAATCTATCAAATGATTCGTTCTAATCTCATTTATCTGTTCAAGTCTGGTGTCGATCTTTTCAACGCTTTGAACTTTTTTCTCATCCTTTATTTTTTTGAGATTTTCCTTCAATGTCTCTCTTTTTTTCTGAATAGTTTCCTTTGACTCAAGTCTTCTTTCTTGGAGCTTTTGTCTTGCTTCCAAAACTTCGCTTTTCAAGACCTCTCTCTTTTTTGAGACATCTTCTCCCGCTTTGGCGGCTTCTTTTATCACCTTTCGCGCCTCAACGGCTCTTTCCTTGATATTTTCTCGTTGAACCTTGATATCTTCCTTTTTTTCCTGTCTAATATCTTTTATTTCCTCTTTGGCCTTAGTTCTGGCGTCTGAGACCGCCTCCTTCGCCCCTCCTCTTATTTCCCTTATCTCTTTTCTCGATTCAACGACATTTTGCCTGACATCGCGAGCCGTTTCTCTTCTGTCATCGCGAACTTCTTTCTTTATTTCTCGAACCTCCTTGATAGCCGATCTGACAGGCTTGACTTGATTCGCGGAGCTAACCGCCCCAGCGCCAGCGTCAATGGCGCTTTCTTCGGCCAAGACCAAGGCCGGAGAGATCAACAAGGCCGTCATTAAAACAAAAATTAATCCTTCTTTTTTCATATTTATGATTATTTTCTATCCAATAATATTAAACTTTTAATCTAAACAATTATCTGGCAGATTTGATCTCCAGTTTTTCCACTCGATCTTCGAGTTTGGCGATCCTGGGACGATGGTTAACGTAAACCACATCCACCAAATTGTCCAATTTGATGTCTATTCTTTCAATCGAATCGCCCATCTTGTCAATCTTTTCTTTCATTTTTTCCATCTCTTCTCTGGTTTCATTAAAGCTTTTAACCGTCAAAACGGCCAAACGCTCAATCTTATCATCAACCATATCGGCCAACTTATCCATTTCGCTTTTCTGTTGAATAAACCTGGTATCCATCAATTTCTCGAGCTGAGAAAATTTTGCATCCATGTTTGCCATCTTGATATCTTGCTGCTCGAACCTTGCGTCCATTTTCTTGCCCATATTCGCTTCTTGGCGTTTAAATCTGACATCCATCATCCTCTCGATCTTCCCAACGACCATATTCAAATCAGCCAATGTAATTCCTTTTACTTGTTTGTTGTTTTCAGAACCTTTCTTCGCCATAAAGGCATTATACACCTCTTTGTTTTGAAGGCCAATCCAGGTAATTGTGAATAAAAAACACATCAAAAAACCGCCATATTTTTGGCGGTTTAGCGCAGTACCCGGCACAAGGCTGCGAGTCAAATGATCAAATTAAAAAATGATCCGCGTCAAAATGATGTTTAGAGGAGAGAGTTTTAAATCTCGCATCATTTTAACGCATTCTGACTCAACAGCCTTATAACGGCTACCAAATTATCGACATCGGATGTCGATGTATAAAAACTTTTTCTGTTTTCGTTCCGCTGTTAGCGGAACTCATCAGTGCCATCATTAGGCAGAACAGAGAAGGTTTTTGCTTTCGCAAGGACAACCTACAACCTTTTAAACCTAGAGGCTCGTTAAACTACACGAGCCTCTTCGGGCATCTGAGCCGCAATGGCCTCAAATACCCTTTTTGCGTTCTCCTCGGACATTTTCATGCCGCGAGGAGATCCGCAAGCCTTCGGATGGCCTGCAAAACTTATGCCAGCCACTTCTTTCCCCCCGAAGGCGTGAGGGGAGGCGGGTGACGCGTAGATGCTCACCGTCTCGAAATGACGACGGTAAACAATTACTGTCTCGACCCCGTCCTCATACGGCCGGGACGGATCCAGTGGGTCTTCGGCCCCGATGGCCCAAAGACCCACTTTCCCCTCCACCGCAACCTTGCAGTCGCGGTAACTGGCTTCCGATTTCTCGGTTGCCAGCCGGCCTGCCTCAATAATGGCGCTGGCTGAATTACTTGCCAACTCCACCACAAGGCCTGTTACTTCCTGCGGCTCCTCGCTCACGCGAGGAAACTTTAGTTGGCGAGCAAACTCGCCAACTCCCACCATATACATTCTGGTGGGATGAAACTTTTCCCGGCAGACAGAGCTGCCGTTAAGATCGATTCTCTCCATCAAGGAGAGATCCACCCCAACGGGCAGCTCCCTGCCGGTCATCCGGAGGAGACCAACGAAGGTGTCCCCATCGAGATGACTTATTTCGATCGTTGCCCCTTCCGGCGCGGGGCGGATTTCAGGATTATTGCAGGGTGCCGGATTCCCTGCAAATTTTCCATGATGGTCGAAATTCCTCTGACCATCATGGACTCCAGCCTCCAAAGAAAAATTTTCTCCGGAGGCTAGCTTTTGCAACAATATTTTAACAATGGGAATCATAGTTCCCTTCCTTTCTCCCTTCCGGGAAAAAAGTTTTTTCTGCATCCTGTTGGCTCAACACGAACCAACTTCCGGCAGAAATCAAGCAATCCCGTTTACCCCGTTTTTTGGCGGGGCATAAACTGGACTACCTCATTTCTACCGATGATGCAAAAAATATCGCAAGAGATGCCATTGGGGGCATCTCTTGCCTTGCCGATTTAAAATAAATCGGCTTTATCTGTCCATCAGCGAGTCCACAAACCCGCCTCCGGACTGATCACTTACTTGAAGCTCGGCCTTTTTCTCTTTAGGCAGCTTCTCCAAAATCTTATTAATTTTGGAATTAAACACATCTAAAGAGATGGGTGTCATCCCTTGCTCAACCATATAATCTATGGTTGCCTCAAGAAGATGATGGCCGATCCCTTTTGCCTGTATTGATGCTGCACATACAGGCCCACGATTGTCGGCTTTCCACTCACTTGCTCTCCTTTGGGAGCAATAGTCGCAATGCCAACGATCTTGCCGTCAACTTCCGCAACGGCAACTTTTTCCACACAAGCCCACCTGTCCCCGGCAAACAAAATTCCCATCGCCGGCGATGGTTTGCTGTGAAGGTCTTCCATTATCCCAGTGATTTTTTCATTTCCCCTGGGAAGAATTTCAACCTTTACTATTTGCCCACGGATGTCCACACCCTCATAAACACATCCGTGGTCATGCCCGATTGCTAATCCGCAATGCGAGCAAACCTTCGTTCCTTCATTCTTTCTAGTCTTCATTTTCTACTCCTTTTCAGAAAATTTCAGAAATAACTTCCAACACTGAATTTCACCCACCTCTCGGATAAGCAAAATTCAGTGTTGGAATTATCGACATCGGATGTCGATATATACAAGGAACAAATCTCAGTTTGAACCCGCTATTTTGTTTTTTAAATAACGAACTCAAAAAAGATTGGAAATTTTTATGGGTAAAAACTTCCGAAAAAACCTTGGAAGAAATGCGTGAACCCTCACGCATTTCTTTTTTTAAACCCGAGAGAAAGGAAAGTTTTTCTTTCCTTTCTCTCTTAAACCATTTGCGCAGTCGCTTCGACGCCGCCCTCTGCCGTGAAAAAATACTAAACTCTTTTCCCATGGTTCGTGAGCTAAGCAATCGGGGGTAAATTTACTTTACCGCCACGGCTGCGAAATGACCAACTCGCTTTAATCCAGAGCGCGAGTTGGAAAGCTCGTTAGAAATTGGGTTGCGAGTTTTAGTTACAACACTCTACCCAATTTCCATCTATCTTTTCAAGAAACACCCATTTACGTGTGTTGTAGTCACAACACACTTCAACATTGTCACTATTAGTGGGAGAAGGGCGTATTTCAATCCCTCCTTCATGGTTTCGTCCTGAGTGGCGAACGAAAACTTTAATCGCTCGTTCGTTCCACTCTTGCCAAGTGCCTATCTTTTTTTCAACTGAGGCCTGTGCCTCAGCGATTGAGGTGGCGTAGACATGCCACCCTTCTGACAGGGAGAAGGCCTCTTGGCGAGGCCCAATCTCTGCCTTAACTACGTCACCAGCATGTCCATGTACCATATGGACATGAACATTTGGAATTGCTCCCAATATTCCCAACCGAAGGGCCTCGGCGGCTCTACTTCTCTCATCCTCCTCTTCTTCTTCTTTCTGAGCTGAAGTTTTGTAAAATCGGACTTGGTTCAGATTAAAGTTTTCCGGCAGGAGCACACCCTCCCCCCAGCCGTTGTGCCACTCGTATTTATATACGATAATGGCACTAGGCGCGCGCCCCTGTAGTTCCGCCGCTTTGTCGCGGCCGAATCTACCAAACTCGGCGTAAATCACCGCGTAAGCGGTGAGATCAACGCCGAACTCATCTCCGGTGGGTCTAATGATCTCCGGAATACTGCGTTCCGGAAAACCACTTACCGTTATTACTTCGCCTTTTTTTCTCAGCTTTATTTCTATTAATCTTCCCATCTTCCCTCTCCTTCCTCCCTCGCCTCATCAGCGAGAGAAAAATAAACCAAAAACCAAAAAAAATTAAAATTACCCGATTTAAGGCAATGTAATATTGCTGAAGATTTAAATGTCCTTAGTCTTGAAGTGAAATAATCAGATAATATGAGTGATTCATCTTACTAAGGCTGCAATTAAAATCCGCATCTAGTTAAACCGCCCTAAATAGGGTAATTTAATGATTTAATTTTTTGTTTGGAAAAGAAATGGAATCAGAAGCTGGCACGG
>QZIU01000027.1 GCA_003599625.1 Candidatus Parcubacteria bacterium | reverse complement strand
CCTTACGGTTCAGTAGCATAGTTCCATATTATACTACAGCCCATCTTCTTGAAAGGATCGCCTAAAGGCGAGGGGTTTGCTCCCAAAGGGGGACACTAATATTTTTTCGGACATCTAAAAGAATCTGGCTTTCCACTTTAGGAATATAATATTCGTCCAGCCCGCAGATATTATCGAAAAGCTCTATACCAGCCTCATCATACATGAAGTGAGAAGGCAGATACTTCGGGCAATCCGAGAGCCCATCCAGAACGCTAGAGGCAAAAGCTTCTTTCCTTTCAAGAACCAACATCTTACTCAATTCAAAAATCGTCGTCTTCCTACGGCTCATCTTTCACTCCTTGAAAAATTTTTTTCGGACAAAAACAGAACATTCACAAATATTCTTTTAACAAAGAACGATTCATACCTATAGAACAAAGGTTGCGATCAAAAGGTTTAGTTTGAAGAATGAAATTTTTTGACAAAGATTTATATTTTTGCAACAAAAATTTTATACCTTCAAAATCTCATCAAAATTGTCTTTGGGAGAAGTTCGGTTTTTCTTTTCATATCCGCACTTGACACACTTATGAAAAATATGGCAAACCCCTCCTCTTACCTCGCTCGCGGCAGGCTTCATCAAACCCCCGCAATCGGCCAGCCTGTCGCCCGGATGAATGTCGACATGCTTGCTCCAAAGACACTTCGGGCAATGATTTGTGTAGCCGTTGCCACTTACCTCCGCGCCGCAATTCTCGCAAGTGAAGTCCTCGATCGTTCTTTTGAAATTAAGACTCATTTAATTAAGCTATTACCTGCTCCGTCTGAAGATCCCAAAGCAGCTTATAAATTCCCCTGTCTTTATCAGCGCCTTGTCGCCGATGTAATAAGAGAGATTGCCGAAAAGATTGCCGCCCATTCTGGCGGCCACATAACCGCCAATGGCCAAAAATATGGTCCTGCTTGTAATGACACTGAAGTTGTCTATGAGGTATCGATAGATGAAAGGAAGCGACGAGGAAAAAATAATGCCGACAAAAGCCGCAACGAAAGAAAATATGAAATGGATTTTGTATCTCCAGAAAAAAGAACAAAAAGTCTTGAAGACTTTCATAATGGCGCCATTTTCTCACATTCTTGCAAAATTGGCAATATGAATTTAGACTTTGTTTATTATGAATTTTTGGCAAAAGCTGGCAAGGAGAAAGGGCAAGGGCTCAATGAAGGAGCCCATTTTGGCATTGGCGCCGATGGCGGATGTGACCGACGCCGCCTTTAGGCGAATCATCGCCAAATACGGCAAGCCCGATGTTATCTTCAACGAGTTTGTTTCCTGCGACGGCTTGTGTTCGGACGGCAAAAAGAAATTATTGCCGTTCCTGAAATACACCGAGAAAGAAAGGCCGATCGTGGCGCAAGTTTTCGGCGCCACGCCGGAGAACTTTTATAAAACGGCCAGGCTTATAAAGAAGCTCGGCTTTGACGGTATCGACATCAACATGGGTTGCCCGGATAAGAAGATTCAAAAACAGGGAGCCGGAGCCGCGCTGATCAAGAATCCGAAACTGGCCCAAGAGATTATTTTGCAAACCAAGAAAGCCGCGGGCACCCGCCTCTCCGGCGGACAAGCCCGGGAAATACCTGTCTCGGTAAAAACAAGAATCGGTTATGATAAGTATGACAAAAAAGAATTTAAAGAATGGCTGATCGCTCTTTTGGAATGCAAGCCAGCCGCCATTACCATTCACGGAAGGACGAAAAAAGAAATGTCCCTTGTTCCGGCAAATTGGGAGATCATCGGCGAGGCGGTAAAAACCAGAGACAAATTTGATCCATCTAAAAATACTTTGATCTTTGGCAATGGCGATGTTAAAACGGTCGCTGAAGCTTATGAGAAGGCGGAGCGATACGGCGTTGACGGCGTGATGATCGGCAGAGGCGTTTTTGGCAAACCATGGTTGTTTGCGTCGCGAGAAAAATCATGGGAAACGAGGGGTCAAGTCAATATTTTGAGACGCGTCGGAGCCCACCCCGTTTCGGGGAAGGGTGAAGCGCGAAAAATATTGACTTGCCCCGAAGAAAATTTTGAAACAGCAAAGAAACTCTCAGTTCTCATGGAACACGCCAAGCTTTTCGAAAAAATAAATCACGGCCAAAAGTTCGATGTGATGAAGAAGCACTTCAAGGCCTATGTTTCCGGCTTTGACAGAGTCAAAGAATTGCGCGTCAAACTTATGTCCGCCAAAAACGCCCAAGAAGTGGAAAAAATTCTCAAAAAAATTATAAATGACAGCAAAAAATGATACCAAAAAATGTTACCAAAATTATGCTCCAGCTTAAAAATGGTAACATTTAAAAAGCGAGGGTATTGGTTACCGCTTCTTTTCTTCCATCAGTTTATTCAATATCTTTTTCACTTCCTCCAAACTGGCTGAGTCGTAAATAGAAATGGCTTTGACGGGTTTTCCGGCCTTTTTCAAATCAATTAACTTCTCTTTTAAAGCTTTCTCATCAAGCAGATCGGACTTGGCCAGGAAAATATATTCCGGCTTTTTGATCAATTCGTCGCTGTAAGTCATCAATTCTTTTATCACGGCGTAATAATCTTTGAGAGGATCTTCCGACTCGGCGGAAATGAGATGGAACAAGATTTTGGTCCTTTCGACGTGACGCAGGAACTTGATTCCCAAGCCTTTGCCCGTCGACGCTCCTTCTATAAGTCCGGGAATATCGGCCAAAATCAGATCGTAATAAACACCAAGGTTCGGCTCGAGCGTGGTAAAAGGATAATTGGCCACTTTGCTTTTGGCCGCCGTAAGTTCATTGAGCAAACTGGATTTACCGGCATTGGGAAAGCCGATGAAACCAACATCGGCAATAAGTTTCAGTTCAAGCCGCAGGGCAAAAGCTTCTCCCGGCAAACCCGGCTGGAATTGTCTCGGGCTAGTATTCCTTCCGGAACGGAAATGATAATTGCCGTGGCCGCCGAAGCCTCCTTCAGCCACCAGAACTTTTTCCCCTATCTTGGTCACCTCCTGGTCTTTCCCGGTATCGAGATTATGAACAACGGTCCCGACGGGAACCTGTAAAATTATATCGTGCCCGGCGGCTCCGTCATTGAGTTGCTTCTTGCCATCCTCCCCGTCATCAGCCACGATTTCCTTTTTATAACGGAATTGCTTTAACGCTCCCAGATCGGAAACCCCGATCATGTAAATACTGCCTCCATTTCCTCCTCTTCCCCCCGTCGGACCGAGCGACATCAAGTTTTTATTGAAGTAAACTCCCCCTTTGCCTCCCTTGCCGGCATTGACTTTTATTGTAACATCATCTATTAACATATTGACATCCAGTATATGAGATTTTTTAATTAAAACAAGCTGAACTCGACCATGAAAGAAATTTTAAACATAAATAAACCGATTGGCCTTTCCCCTCTCGATGTTATAAAAATTTTAAAGGAGACACGGCCGGAACTCAAAAACGAGCCGATGACCTACGCTGGCAGGCTTGATCCGATGGCGCGGGGCGTCTTGCTTATTCTTGCCGGAGAATCGATTCTTCGGAAAGATGATTTTTTGAAACTGGACAAAGAATACGAGGCTGAAATTCTTTTCGGCTTTGAAACGGATACTTTCGACATCCTAGGAATACCCGCCAAAAGATCATATGTCCATCCGATGTCGATAGATAAGATCAAAGAGGCCTTGAAGGGCTTTGAAGGAGAAACCAGTCTGCCATTGCCGCCTTTCTCTTCATACAGAATCAAAGGCAAGCCCCTTTTCCGGTGGGCGCGGGAAGGAAAACTGGGCGATATTGAGATTCCGGTCAGAAAAACGCAGGTATACGAAATAAAACTTTTGGATTTTTTCGAAATGGAAAACCAAGAATTAAAAAATAAAATTATTGAGAAAATAAATTTAGCCAAAGGCGATTTTCGCCAAAAAGAAATATTAGACCGATGGCAAAAAATGTTACCAAATTCAAGCTCCAGCATAAAAACAGTAACATTTTGGATGGCCAAAATTAAAATCTCCTGCTCCAGCGGCACTTATGTCCGTTCCATCGCCCATCACCTGGGCCAAAAATTAGAAACCGGCGGTGTCCTTCTGAGTCTCATCCGGACGAAAGTCGGAGAATTTCGCCTGGAAGACTCTATTCTCTGCTCCGAGGCTTAACCTTGCGGCGGCTATCAGCTTTTATTTGTGACAGGACTGTTGATCTCGGCAATCTCTTCGGAGAGAATACCGAAGATCTTTTGCGTTACCATCCCTTTGTGATAAAGATCATCCAAAACCTTTTCCTCCACCTTCAACAAACTTTTTTCCGCTAAACTTTCTGATAGAGGAAAAAGAATCTGTTCATATTTACGGTAAGTTTCCGCCATTTTCCCGCCCGCAACTTCATTGAGTATTCGGCAGGCGCTTATGACCTTATCCATTTTCTCCTTATTGTAAAAATCGCCGATGGCTTTCTTGAATTCTGGCGCGGAAAACTCTTTCACCACCTTCCCCGAAAGAATGGCCATCGTCCTGTAATACATGTACTCGTTCTTAATCTTTCCGTCTTTGTCTTTCAAAAAGAAAGCCTTTTTAAAAGCGGTAGCGAGAGCGTCCAACCAATCGGTGTGCGGAATTTTTTCCACGGATATGTACAAGGGGTTGCCGCTTTCCGCCTTTTCCAGAAGAATATCCAGCCCGATCATTACTTTCTTGTACACTGTCCCGGATATTTCTCCATAACGGAAAAGATTTTTGAGAGAATGCTTGGCCACGCCGATCGCGTAAGTATTCAGGACTTTTTCGATGAGTTCATCCTTGTCGCCGGAACGCGCTCCGCAAACTCCGCACTTGTCCTCATAGGAAGATTTTAGTCTGCCGTAATCCTTGTCGGTGATATATCCCTTACTGTGAAAATCGGAAAGCTCGGTCAGCGCGGCTTTATAAAGGAAGCTTCTCGAATCCCGGTACTCCGCCCTTTCCAGATCGGTTAAAAGGTTCAACTTCAGGACGCTCATAAATGACTTTATCGTGGTGGCTTTTATAAAAATGGTGAAGTAGATGCAGCTAATGGTAAGGGCCATAAGAAAATCCCGGACCGAGAAAGAATAATGCCAGGCCGAAACGGAAAGATCGGCGGGAATCAGGAAGACCATGGTGATAGCAAGCGCCCCCCTGAGACTTCCCCACACAAGCAGATGCTGCCATGAGTAAGGAATGCGTTCCTCTTTTTTAAGAAAATTGAGAATACCGAGAACGGGATAAACGGATACGGCCCTGCCGATCATCACTACTACTATGACAAGCAGAATGATGGACGGCGCGAATATCTGAACCTCCATTGGCAGACCGGCGAAAAGCAGACCCATCAAAAGGAAAACAACGGAATTGGCCACAAAAGCGAAATAACTCCAGAATTTCTCCATGTACTCTTCCACTTTGGGAGAAATTTTGAACCGGCCGTAATTGCCGATCGTCAGAGCGGCGAAGGTGGTGGCGATAATCGGCGAAAATTTTATTTCATGACCGCCAATGACAAGATAATCCGAAATAAATTCGGTAATGATGAAAGTCAAATGAGCCATCACCATTGTAAGCGTCACCTGAATTTGCTCGTGGTTCTTGGCGTATTGAAGGAACTTGGAAAATATTCCTCCCATGACCAGACCCATCGCCAAACCGCCAAAAACCATCGTTGTGAAAGTGAACGCTCCCGCGCCGATCGAAGAAAAGCCGTGGAACCCCGTTCTTATTATCTCAATGATCACGAGAAAAACGGCAAGCGAAGTGCCGTCGTTGAAGATGCTTTCTCCTTCGAAAATGAAAGCCAGTCTCTTTGGCGCTCCGTATTCTTTGAAGAGCGCCAGAACAGCCACCGGATCCGTGGCCGAAATAAGCGCGCCAAACAACAAAGCGACTTCGAGAGGAATCTCGAAGTCGACGAGCCTTGAGAAAAAGTTCAAAGCGAATCCGACGAAGAAAGTTGAAATTAAAAGTGTGACAACCGATAAAGCCGAAATTGATCGTATATTCTTTCCCATCTGCCTGAGGCTCATATTGTAGGCCGATTCGAAAAGAAGGGTCGGCAGAAAAACAAAGAAGAGAAGTTCCGGCGTAAGCTTGAACGCCGAGATGAAAGAAAATATCTCAAGTTTTGCCGCCGGAATCAGAAGCAATCCGACAAAAACAAGAAGGACGCTGTATGGAACTTTGATTTTTTTGGAGACGAAATAAACGCCTGTCGATATTAAAAGCAGTACAAATAAAGACAAAAAGGCTTCAATTGAAACTGTCATAAAATTTTGAAACTGAGATATTTTTAACTAAATCGAGAATTTGAGCCGTTTCAGGCTCGATTCCATATATTATACCACTAGGCCAAAACTTTACAAGAGACCCGATCTGTAATAGAATGTTTTAAAAGTCCCGCTTAAGGCGGGATTGATTTATTGAGCGCAAAGAATCCTGAAATAATGTCATTTGCTCAGCTCGCATAATTTTCTGCTGAAAATTTGCTCTGCTCGCGCCGCCGCGCTGCGCAAGGCGTCGCAAATAACACTATTTCAGGATTCTTGAAAAAAATAATGGAAATTAGAAACATAGCAATCATAGCCCACGTCGATCACGGCAAAACCACTTTGACGGACGCCATTCTCAAACAGACTGGAGTCGTGGAAGAAGGAGTAAGCATGGACAGCAACGCTCTGGAACAGGAGCGCGGCATTACCATTTACTCGAAAAATACTTCGATAAACTACGAAGGCACAAAGGTAAACATCGTGGATACTCCAGGGCATGCCGATTTTGGCTCCGAAGTGGAACGAGTGCTCCGGTCTATCGACTCGGTGCTTTTGATCGTGGACGCTCAGGAAGGTCCGATGCCTCAGACCAGATTCGTACTTAAGAAGTCTCTTGAACTTGGCCTTAAGCCTATCGTCGTAATAAACAAGATCGATAAACCGGCCGCCAATCCGCAAAAAACGCTTGACGCGGTTTTTGAACTCTTTTTTGACTTGGGAGCCAACGAAGAACAGCTTGATTTCCCCGTGGTTTACGCCATCGGTCGGGAAGGTGTCGCCAAAATAAACTTGACCGATGAATCAAAGGATCTTTCCCCTCTTCTTGACACCGTCCTGGCGAAAGTCGCTCCCGCCAAGCAGGACACTTCGGCGGATCTCACCATGCAGCCATTCAATCTTGGCTACGATAACTTCTTAGGCAGACTGGCCGTGGGAAGAGTTTACAGCGGCAAGGTCAAAACCGGCTCTCCGGTCTTTATTAAGAAACCGACAGGCGAAACAAGAACGGGAAAGATCACCAAACTTTTCACTTTTCAGGGCACGGAAAGAAAGGAAACGGAGGAAGCCGAAGCTGGCGATATCATAATGCTGGCTGGACTGCCGGATATTTACATCGGAGAGACGGTTTGTTCCTCGGAAAGCCAGAAACCGCTTCCGGCCATCAATATCGACGAACCTACCATCTGCCTTAACTTTCTGGTAAACGATTCTCCTTTTGCCGGAAGAGAAGGCAAGTTCGTCACCACCCGACAAATAAAAGAACGTCTGGAAAAAGAGTTGGAAATAAACGTGGGTCTCAAAATAGATTTTTCGTCAAACGAATATTTCAAAGTTTACGGAAGGGGCGAATTGCACATAGCCGTTTTGCTGGAAAACATGAGACGGGAAGGCTACGAAATGCAAGTCTCCCAGCCGCAGGTCATCATCAAAGAAGAGAATGGCCAAAAAATGGAACCGTTTGAAGAAGTGGTAATAGACTTGCCAAAAGAAGTATCCGGTGTGGTAATAGAAACCCTGGGCAAAAGAAAAGGCATCTTGATGGACATGAAGGAAGAGCAAGGCTCCACGGTGAGGCTCGTTTTCGAGGCGCCAACGAGAGGAATGCTCGGATACAGGAATCAATTCATGATCGATACGCGCGGAGAAGGCATTATGTGCAGCCGCTTCATCGGGTTCAAGCCTTACGCGGGAGAGATCAAGAAACGCGAAGCCGGTTCTATGACATCGATGGCTACCGGCAAAGCGGTCGCCTTTTCCCTGGATAATTTGCAACAGAGAGGCGTTCTTTACATCGAACCCAATACTGAGATATACGAAGGCATGGTTGTGGGCAATGTCACCAAAGGCGACGAGCTGGCCGTAAATCCGACCAAAGGCAAACAACTCACCAACGTCCGAATGGGCGGCCAAGCGGACGAAAAAATCGTCCTCACGCCCCCGCTTAAGATCACTCTTGAAAGAGGTCTTGAGATAATGGCCGAGGACGAGTATCTCGAAGTAACGCCCAAAAGCGTCAGATTGAGAAAACAATTTTTGAAGGAGAACGAGAGGAGAAATAAGAAAAGGGACTAGGGACTAGGGACTAGCAGCTCTAAAAACTCTTCTTCCGTAATAATCTCTACCCCCAACTCTTTGGCCTTGTCATACTTCGAACCGGGGTCTTCTCCGGCAACCACGAAATCGGTGTTTTTGGAAACCGATTCTTTGACATCGCCGCCCCTTAGCCTTATCTCTTCCTTGGCTTTGTCGCGGGACATCGTCTTAAGCGTTCCGGTCAAAACAAAACTCTTGTCTTTAATCCTGCTGTCCTTGATCAACGGGGAAGGCTGCGGTATCTCTATGGTGATTCTTTCAAGAAGCCGTTCTAAGAAGTCGTGATTATGCCTGTCCCTGAACCAATCATAAACGCTTTGCGCCACCTTAGGCCCTATGCCTTCGATCTCTTGGAGAGTTTCCAATGACATATCGCTTAAATTTTTAACGCTTTTTGCCCGTTCAGCCAGAAGTTCCGCCGTTTCTTCGCCCACGTGTTCTATTCCAAGAGCCGTAAGAAATCTGGACAAAGATATTTTCCGCCTCAGATTGATCGAACTGATCAGATTTTTGGCCGACTTTTCTCCGAATCTTTCCAGCGGTTCGATATCCCCTTCCTTGAGATCATAAATATCGGCGGCGTCCCGGATCAGTCCGTTGTCGAGCAAAGCGTCCAGAATTTTCGGCCCCAGTCCTTCGACATTCATCGCTTTTTTTGACGTGAAATAGTAAAGCTGCCTTCTCAGTCTTATGGAACAATTTTTGTTCGCGCATCTTATGATCGGACTTCCCGCCTCTTGGACAAGCGGCCCGCCGCACATAGGACATACCTTTGGCATTTGAAAATCTTTTTCTTTGCCGGTCCTTAATTCTTTTAAAACTTGAACGACTTCGGGAATTACATCGCCGGCTTTTTGGATTATCACCGTGTCGCCTATCTTCAAGCCGAGCTTCTGAATCTGGTTGTAATTATGCAAAGTGGCCCTGGATATGACACTTCCGGCGACGGGTGTCGGCTTGAGTTGAGCCACGGGAGTCAAAGTTCCCGCCCTTCCCACTTGCACGGTGACATCTTCCACGATGGTGGCGGCTTGCTCGGCGGGAAATTTAAAGGCGATGGCAAACCGGGGAGATTTGCCGGTATAGCCAAGCCTCTCCTGCCAATCCCGATTATTGAGCTTTACCACCACGCCATCGATCCAGAAATCCTCTTTATCTTTTTTCTTTTGCCAATCTTTCCAATAAGCGATCACCGCGTCTATATTGCCGCAGTATTTGTGATTTTTGTTTACTTTAAAACCCGACTCCTTCAGGACTCCCAATTCCTTTTCCTGGGTTTCCGGAAATTGGAAATCGGCGAAAGACAAGTCATAAATATAGCAATCTAACCGCCTTGAAGCGGCAATCGCGGGATCCAGCTGCCTGATCGAGCCGGCTGCCGCGTTTCTCGGATTGGCGAAAGGGGGCAAATTTTTCTTTTTCTGTTCCAGATTCAACCGCTCGAACTCCTTCCGACTCATCCATATTTCCCCTTCCACTACGACACTTGCCTCCTTTTCGAGTTTAAGCGGAACGCTTTCAATCGTCTTCACATTCTGGGTCACGTCTTCGCCTGTTTCCCCGTCCCCTCTTGTCGCGGCCGTTTGCAAAAGACCTTTTTCATAAGTTAACACTATCTTGAAGCCGTCTATTTTAAGCTCCGCCATATAATCCGTTACCGCGTCTCTTCCCAAATCTTTCTTAAGCATCCTTTTGATTCTCTCGTCGAATTCTCTTATCTCCTCTTCGGTAAAAGCGTCGTCGAAAGACCACTGCCTGATCTTGTGCCTGACTTTGGGAAATTTTTCCAAAGGCTTCCCTCCGATTCTTTGAGTGGGAGAATCCGGGGTAACATACTGGGGATATTGCTTTTCCAACTGACTAAGCTCGTGCTTCAAAGAATCCAGCGCCGCGTCGGAAATTTCCTGCCTGTCCAGGACATGATAAAGATAGCGATGGTGATTTATCGCTTCCCGAAGTTTTTCGATGCGGACTTTTATGTTTTTGGTCGGCATGGCGGTCTAGAGATCATTCCGCTTCGGCGATCTTTCGCACAACCGTCATTCTTATCGCTCTCTCAACCTTTCGGGGAGAGTTGGAATCGCAGGACGTATTATACCCCCGGGACTTGACGGCGGTCTCGATGTATCTCCCCTTGTCTTCTTTGGAAACTTCGACATTGGCGCATCTTATATTATCTCCTTCCCCCAAGGTCAAAGAGAACGAACTTGTTTTATCGCCGTCAAATTTTTGATTGCTTACTCCGCTGACATTGTTGCCGCTTCCGTCTTTTTTCTGGCCGCAAACAACGGAATTGATATTATTCTCACCGCCCAAAGCAAAGGCGCTTTGAGTCAGTCCGGGGTGCTTGACCTCCCAAAAATAAAAACATTCGATCCCGGCATCCGCCGCGTAAAAAGAAATTTGCGATTCCCTGCCGACGCCGGACAGTTTTATTTCTTTTGTCATAATTTCAAACACGCCGAGGCTTACCGTAAGAACCACGCTGACAACCAAAAGAGAAAGCAGGAGAGTAAATCCCCGTTTTCTAGTTTTAAGTTTCAGTTTTGAGTTTTGCATTTTGCGCTTTGAGATTTCTATTCTACCGTTATTTGTCCGCTTCTCCATATGGTTATATTTTTCGTATTATCCTCTTTTCCTCTTGGAGATTTTAACACGATCTTCGCCGATGAACAGTCCCCGGGACAATAAATGGAAGAAGACATATTGACCATGCTGACCGCCCTCGGGAATGAGACATCCAAAGCGGCTCCATCGGCAGAAAAACAATTTTCATTCGCCCCGCAAAGCATCACTTTCGAAACGTAATCGCCCGTGCTTATTTCATACTCGTTGACGCATTCGTCATTGCTATCGCAAGCCGAATCGGGATCGTTCAACTTGCCGTCCGCGTTGATATCGGCAAACAATACGATTTTGTTGTTATTGCTTTGACTGCTGTTGAAGTGAACGCCGTAACCGGGAAATTCTTCGCCGCCCAGATTCTTCTCCGTTCTCTTTATTCCCAAAGCGTAAGCTTGGGCCTGCCTTACGATCAAAGCAACCTCGTTGCCTGTTTTCCTTAAAGACATTTTTTTGCTGAATTCGGGATAACTGGCAAAAATCATCACGTTGACCATGGTCAAAATACCGACAGTGACAAGAAGCTCGATAAGGCTAAAACCTCTTCTATCAGCTACCAAAGACTTTCTCTTAAACTTTATTTTTTTAAAAAATTCCATCTTCTTTTAACTCAAATTTCAGAGCGCAAATCTCAAAACTTTTGCTTTTGCAAGTTTTAAGTTTTGACATTTGAGTTTTGAGTTTATTTATCTCCAGTTAAATATATTGTCCTGCAAATCCAACGTTTTTGCGCCGTATTTTCCCGTCCAAGTCGTGGAGACGCGGACGATGGCTTCGTTTTCATTGCCGTTTACCGGGCTTTGTATTTTTACCGTTCTTATAAAAGTGGTATTTTTGTTTTCAGCTTCGTCGCCATAGTTATATAGGCCGGTATCACTGTTGAATTTCAGAGGCTCGCAACCTGAAACGCACTCTTGCGTCGGCTCGCTGCCTCCAGTCGCGTCAATCTGACATCCGTTAGTTTTGGTTTCATCGATCAGGCAGTTCTCCAGACCCGTAAGCCATTCGCTGCCATCCGTTCTTCCGGAAAGAATGTTCGTATCCCTGACATTCCTGACATATTCCAAAACTTCCTGGCTAAGATAGAAGGCCACCAATTGGTCTTGCGATACCGCCGCCACTCCCACGTTCCTGATGGCCAATACCATCGGACTGGCAAGAGCCGCGGAAAGAATGGCAATGGCGACGAGAGTTTCGATCAAAGTGAAACCATCGCTTATTTTTTTTACTCTTATTTTATTTAAAGACATATTTATTTTTAACTCAAAACTCAAAAGGCAAAGCTAAAAACTGCAACTTAAATCTCAGAACTTTTCCTCTCCCCGTTTTTAGTTTTTGACTTGTGGTTTTGAGTTTTGACATTTAAGTTTTGAGTTCTCTAGCTATCAAGTTTTCTCTGCGAAACCGTGGCCTGCAAATGCAGTTCCGATTTTAATTTTACTTTATCTCCCGTGAATCCGCTTATTAGTATCGTGACTATGGGCTGTTCCGTATCATCCGATTCGATCCCTCTGGCGATAAAAGAAAGATTTTCGATGGTCACGCCGCTATTTCCGCTTGCCGTAATCTGGTATGTCTCCTCTGAGCCGTCGGCGTTTAAAACATACCTTTGGATATATTTGTCCGTCTCGTTCAAACTGTAGGTCACCGTGTCTTCGTTCTTGTTTTTAAAAGTCAGATTGCCGCTGCCAAGGGAACAATCTCCGGAACTGCACGAATAATTCCTGCCTTCTCTTATTTCCCTCATCATCGCCTCTATCGCGAAATTCAAGTTATCGTTTACCTTCCTGAAAGCTTCCGTTTTCTTTTGAATATCCGCGATATTCAAAAACGCCGCCAAAGTTATGGTCATGACCACCATAAAGACGCCGATGGCAACGATAAGCTCTATGAGGGTGAAGCCGGAAAAGTTTTTAGTTTTGAGTTGTAGTTTTGAGTTTTGCACTTTGCGCTTTAAGCTTTATTATTTTACCACACTTTCTAAATAGCAAGAAGGACGAAATTTCTCTCCTAAAACAGCAAAGCTGTAAGCTTCTCTCCCCAGAAAAAGGCTATAATAGTTCCCGCAACCATGAATGGCCCAAAAGCGATATGGCTCTTTTTATCGTACTTATTTCTAAAACAATACAACAACGCCAAACCAACAATAGCTCCTATCCAGAAGGCCAGAATTAGAGCGGCAATCCCTTTATTAAATCCTAAAAACCATCCCATGCCCAAAGCGAGCTTGGCGTCGCCAAATCCCATCCAGCGCCCCTTGGATACGAGCCAAAGCAAGGCAAAGAAGGCAAATAGCATAAGCCCAGCCAAAAAACCAGTTAGATCAAAATTTTCAAAGAATGATCCAATTTCAAAATTTTCAAAATTAATAAGTAATAAAAAACTAAGGCCATTAAAAAAATAAACGAATAAATTAGGTATTATTTGATGATAGTAATCATAAATGGCGATCACTATCAGTAAAGAAAAAATCGTCCACAATATAGCAAGGTTTAAAAAATTGAAAATTGAAAATTCATTGAAAATTGGTAATTGAAAATTGAAAATTAATAGAAATATTGAGCCGCTCAATATTTCTATTAAGGGATACTGCCAGGAAATTTTGCTTTTACAGGAAGAGCATTTTCCTCTTAAAAGAAGAAAGCTTGCCACGGGAAGCAATTCGAACCAACTCAATTTCTTGGCGCAACTGAAGCATCTGGAATGGCCGAATGCTATAGACTGGCCGGTGTTGTAGCGGAGAGACACAACATTGAGAAAACTGCCAATAATCGCGCCGAAAATAAAAATTAAACCATTAAGCATTATGTAATAATTATAACAGCAATCAAATTTTTAACAAAATAGCCAATTCCAACCCGCCGGCCTGCCTGCCGGTAGGCAGGGTTGGAAGGGTTGTTCACAGGTTATTAACGGGTCAGATTGATACAAAAAATCCCCTCTGTAAAGAGGGGATTTTTTGAGATTAACCTGAAATTAGGGGACTACATCATAAACCAAAGTTGCGGTTCCATCAAAACCACTGGTATAAGCCACCCCGGCAGGACATGAGGTACCGGTTGAATTACAATCCTTATCGGTACTCAACGCAGACGCGCTGGATTCTTCCATTGTTGCGCCGAGGTGGTAATAGGTAGTGCCGCTGTATCCGTAGCTATAAGCGGCCCCCGCGGAAGGATCGGTTGGAACCACTGGAATAAAGCTTCCTAAGGTGACACCGCTTGGACAAGAACCGTTGTTGGTGCCCAATGCCAAGGCCGTAGGATATGCTTTACAAGCGTCAAAATACATTTCCAAAGCCAATTGGATTTGTTTTATATCCGCCACTCTTCGGGCGTCTCGGGACTTCTTCCTGGCGCTGTTGAGGGAAGCCAAAACAACGGAGGAAAGAATGCCGATGATGGCGATGACCACCAAGAGCTCGATAAGCGTAAAACCTCTTTTTGTTGAATTTCTTTTAAACATCTTGATTATTTTTTAAATTATTAAAATTATCCAGCCATGACCGCTATCGCGGAAACGACGGGACTTCGACCAAATTATTTTTAATTTGGTTCTATATTAACATATTTTATAAAAATCAAGAAGCGACAACCTGTGGAAAACTTTGCCAACCTTCCGGGTTCGAAACCTAACCCGGCAGCCTGCCTGCCGGTAGGCAGGGTTGTCAAAGTTTTCCACAGGCTAATCAATTAAAAATCGTCCCGCTGATCCGCCGGCTGGCGGACGGGACTCTAAAATTTTTCATTTTGATTTTTAAATTTTTATTTTATTAGATTCCCGCCGTGATGTTATATATAGGCCCGAGAATGGAGATAAGAAGAATGCCTACGCCAGCGCCCAAGACGACGATCATGATAGGTTCGATAAGGCTCACAAGAGTATCCACCGTGTTGTCCACTTCTTTTTTATAAAACTTGCCGAGAGTTTTGAGCATGAAATTCAACTTGCCGGTCTCTTCACCGGTTTTGATCATTTGAGTCACCATTAGTGGTATTTCCGGATGCTTTGAAATAGCCTCGGAGATCGACTTGCCGCCCTTCACCTCGGCCGCGGCCTCAAGCAAAATGTTTTTGTAAACATCATTCCCCACGACATCGGCGGCAATTTCCAGTGTCCTTATGGCCGGCACCCCGCTGGAAAGCAGGGTTTCCATATTATCCGTCATCCTGGAGAGATAAAACTTGCCGTAAAGCTGACCGACAAAAGGAAAATTCGTTTGGAAACGCGACACCGCCATTTTGCCGTTTTCCGTTCGGGCATACCTCCACAGAAACAACCCCCCGACAACAGCCCCTCCCAAAAGGAAAACCCCGAAATCCCTGAAGAAATTGCTCACGCCGATCAAAATTCGAGTATAAAAAGGGATCGACTGCCCTGTTTCGGTCAAAATGGAGGTGAGTTTGGGAATAACGAAAGTGAGCATCAAAACGATCACCACGGCAAATGTCGAGATAACGAACGCGGGATATATAAGAGCGTTTTTTGTCTTGCTTGTCAGCTCATACGACCGCTCCAAATGATCGGCGAGGGCTCCGAAAATTTCTTCCAGCTTTCCGGATTCTTCTCCGGAACGGACCATGCTTACGTAAAATGGAGAAAAAATGTCCGGGTGTTTGGATATGGAGACGGACAAAGAAGAACCTCCTTTGATGTTCTCTATGATTTCGCCAAGCGCTTCCTTCAAACGAGGACTGTTGGTCTGTCCGGCTAAAAGTCCCAACGAGTCAAGGACGGCCATTTTCGCCTCGAAAAGAGTGGCCAACTGCCTGGAAAGGATGACTATATCCTTATATTTTACCCTATTGAAGATCTTGAACGCCTGGAAATTTTCCAAGAAACTTCCCTCTTTGACGGGAACGATCTCGGTAATGATCAGGCTTCTTGATTGCAAGGCGCTCACGGCGACATCAACACTAGAAGCCTCTATTGAGCCCTTTTTCTCTTCTCCTTCTATTGTGACCGCTGAATAATTGTAAAGCATATAATTAATTTCAAATTCTGAATTTTAAATTTTGAAATAATTTTTGAATTTTAAAATTTAAAAATTTAGAATTTACTTAAAAATTTGAAATTCAGCATTTAAAATTCCTAGATGAACGCCTCTAAATTCTTCGGATTCAGAGAGTGAGCTGACGCGTCTTTCATGGTGATTTCACCCGCTCGCACCAAGGAAGCCAACGACCTGTTAAGACTAACCATTCCCATTTCATAATTGGTTTCAATAACGGTGTCTATTTCGTGGGTTCTCCCTTCTCTTATGAGAGTTCTCACGGCGGGAGTGGTTATCAAAAGCTCATAAGCCGGGATCCTTCCGCCGGAAATTCTGGGGATGAGCCTTTGCGAAAAAACGCCGAGCAAAACACTGGCCAACTGAACTTTGATCTGATTTTGCTGCTCCGGCGGGAAAGAATCGATTATCCGGTCTATGGTCTGGGCGGCATTGTTGGTATGCAAGGAAGAAAAAATGAGATGGCCGGTCTCGGCGGCCGTGACAGCCGTGGAGATCGTTTCAACGTCGCGCATTTCTCCGATCATCGCCACGTTTATATCCTGCCTGAACATCGAACGCAAGGCTGTTTTGAAGTCATCGGTGTCAGACCGCACCTCCCTCTGATCCACTATCGATTTATCCGAAGAGAAAAGGTATTCCATCGGATCTTCTATCGTAAGAATGTGCTTGGCGGTCGTTTGATTGATCGTCTCAAGCATTGCCCCCAGCGTGGTGGATTTGCCATGGCCGATCGGCCCCACAACCAGGAAAAAACCCTGCTCTTTCTTCGTAAACTCGTTCAAAATATCGGGAAGGTTAAGCTCTTTTAAGTTTTTAACTTTATTATTTATCAACCTCAGCGCCGCGCCGTAATATCCTTTCTGAGTGAAAGCGTTGACCCTGAACCTCGACTTGTCTTCGAATGAGTAAGAAAAATCAAGTTCTTTCTTCTCTTTAAGAGCGGCCCTTCCCTTTTCGTCAATCATGGACAGAATCAATCCCTCCGTGTCTTCAGGGGAAAGAACGGGAATTTTAAGAAGCGGAATAAGCGAGCCGGAGATCCTTATGGTGGGATGCCGGCCGGCGCTGACGTGAAGGTCTGAGGCTCCTTCTTTGATCGTCATCAATATCAGTTCTTTTAACTCTTTTTTGTAGTCCTTCATAAAGATCAAAATGAAAATTGACGATTTTTACTTCTTATTCAAAACCTCGCTGGCTTTTTTAACGACTTCCGACGGGGTAAAATATGCCTTCACTATATAATCGCAAGCGCCCAAACTTGTCCCCCTTGTTATGTCTTCCTTCTGGCCAAGGTTGGAGAGGACTATGATCTTGCTATCCGGCAAAAGATTTTCGTTCTTTATTTTTTCGAGCGTCTGGAAACCGTCCATTCCGGGCATCACGACATCAAGCATCATCAGATGCGGTTTCAAGCCTGCTTTGATCTTCTCGATAGCGTCTCCTCCGCCGGAAGCAACCTCGACGTCAAAGCCATCCTGCCTGAATTTGGTGGCATACATATCCAAAAGAAATTCATCATCATCCACTATTAAAATTTTTTGCTTGGCGTTTGTCATAACAATACTATTGTACCACAATAATTTTTTAAAAAAACCGCAACCTAGTCCCTAGTCCCTAGTCCCTAGTCCCTAGTCCCTAGAATTATTTTAAAGCTTAATAAATTCCTCGAATCCGATGTTTCCGTTGAACATTTTTATCAACCCGTCCTCTCTCATTGTAACCATTCCCTGTCTTCTTGCCAACCTCAAAATTTCTTGCTCGGAAGCGCGATTCAATATGGCTGTTTCCAATTCGGACGTTCGGTATAAAACCTCAAAAACCCCTATTCTCCCTCTGGTTCCCCTCGGACAGATCGGCGATGAAACGCCTTCAAAAATTTTGTCGAAAGACGGCAGCTTCTTTCGCGCCTCTTCCGGCATCTCTTTTATTTCCTTTTGGACCATCTCAAGAAACGCGCCGGACAAAGGGATTTCTTTTCTCGAATCGGAACATATCCTCTTTACCAGCCTCTGCCCTATCACCATCAACAAAGTCGGAGCGATAAGAAAAGGATCTACGCCCATATCCATGAGTCTCGGCACGACCCCCGCGGCGTTGTTGGTATGAAGCGTCGAGAAAACGAGGTGGCCGGTAAGAGCCGCGTGGATGGCCAAAGCGGCGGTTTCCTTGTCTCTGATCTCTCCCACCATTATCATATCAGGATCCTGCCTCAGAATGGATCTGAGGCCGTTCGCGAAATCATACCCTATCTCCGGACGCACTTGGGATTGACTGATGCCCTCGATATTATACTCGATAGGGTCTTCGAGGCTCACCACATTATTGGCCTCCCTGTCCAATTCTTCAAGCATGGCGTACAGACTGGTTGTCTTTCCGGAACCGGTCGGACCGGTCAAAAGAATGAGCCCGTAAGGTCTGGCCACCATCTCCCTTACGACCTTCAAATGGTCGGGGGAAAAGCCCAGTTCTTCCAAACTCTTCACGCCCTTCTCCCGGTCCAGGATCCTGATGACAACCTTTTCCCCGAAAAAAGAAGGGAAGGTGGAGACTCGGAAATCGATGTCTCTGCCTTCGATCCTGGCTTCAAACCGGCCGTCCTGAGGCTTTCGCTTCTCGTCTATCTTCATATTGGTAAGAATTTTGATCCTCGAGACGATAGCTTCGTGGATGTTGGCGGGCAGAACGATACTCGTGTACAGGATACCGTCCACTCTGAACCTAATCTTTACCTTATCGGGGGTGGCTTCTATGTGTATATCCGAAGCATTGCCCTCCAAAGCATGCCTCAGGATAACGGCCACTATTTTTGTCACCGGAGCGTCTTCCACGATCTTGGCGTCTGTGTCTCCGTTCGCCAATTCCTTCTGCATGGCTGCCGCGGCGGCTGCGCTGCCCATCTCGGATAACTCCATTTCAAGATCCCCTAGGGCTTTGGAGACTTCTCCTCCGAGCCCCTTGTATCCTTCCACTATCGAGTCAAAATCAGCTTCGGTGATAAGATAAGTTTTTAGAGGCAGATTCATCCTTGAGATTATGAACTGCAACGCCCGCTTTGCCTCAATGTCGCTTGGATCGATGATCCCCACTTCCAAATATCCGTCTTTGATGCCCAATGGCACAAAACGATAATGACGGGCCGCTTCCTCCGGTATTTTTTTCAGCATTTCAAAAGGCACCTGCCCTTTAAGAACCCTTTTTACGGCAAGTCCGGAAAGCTCAGCTTTCGCGTTCAGGATATTCTCTTCGGAAATCCCCTCCGCCCTTAGAACTTTTTCTATCGAGATATCTTTTTCTTCAGCCTTGGCAATAATGCTGGCCAGTTTATCCTGGCTCAAAGCCCCCTTTTTCACTAAGATGTCGGTGAAGCGCATTTAATTATCAAGCAATCCGCTTGATAAGAAGCCTGAGAACGGATTTGCTTTGCCGATGTCCCCTTGAGACAATTCGACGGAAAAATCTTTCAGGCTCAAGAAATCCGCATTTTCAAAAAAATCGGCATCCAAACTAACTTTTTCAAGGCTGGACAGGATCCTGACTATATCCGAACCGGTCGATTCCTCATTCCCTTCCTTTACCGCCACTTGTTTGACATTCGAATCGTCTTTCCGCCCGCCAAGAAGGCTGACGAGAATAAAACCGGTTACCCCCGCGACCAGCAGCAATATTATCAATGTTTTATTTTTTTTCATATTTTTTGCGCCGATTTGCTCCAATAAGAGACCGCTTCGATAGAAAAATCATAATTACTGTCGGATAATGGCGTAACTTTCACCGAGGCGATGTCGATCAAACGCAGACTGTTCTCCAAGTCGTTCAAAAATTGATGGAAGGAACTGTATCCTCCCTGCGCCCTCAAGGAAAGGGTCATTGTTTCGAGGGAATCATTCTTTTTCGCCGATCCCGAAGTTTTCCCGGAAATTTCTCTTATGTCCACGCTTTTCAAAACAAGGCCTTTTTGTCTCATCATGTCGTCAAGCTGAACGACGAGATTCATTGATTCCGAAGTGGACGGCATCATTTTATTCATCCGGTCTATGTTTTCGGCCGAAACGGAATTATATTGATCCAATATCTCGTCAATTTTAACTTTCACTTTATTGGAGGTTTTTATCGCTTCATTGTAAGTGGCAACCTCTTTGCTCAAGCTCTTTATCTCGGGAAAATAGCCCTTCGTCTCGGCAAAAAATATGATGACCGCTCCGATTATTAAAAATAAAGAAATAACGCCTTTAAACATATTAATTATTCGCCTTATAAGCGATGATGGAAGGATCGAAACTTATTCTTATATTAAAGCGGACGTTCCCCGCGGCATCCGAATTCAGGCCGGAAACTGAGACCTGCTTTACCAAGCTATAACTCTCAAAAGCTTTGACTTGCGAGGCTATGGTCGAATAACTCTTGGCGGAACCGGATAGAGCGATGCTCGGTTCTATTCCGTCGGCGAAAGAATAACTCAGGTCGTTGAATTTTATGTCTTTTGCCGTGAAGTCTTGCAAAAAGTCAAAGACATTGGAAACCGATTTATGGCTCTTCAAAAGCTTTTCCGCCAGATCGATCTTTCCGGAAAAATTAACAACTTCGTTTATCGTGGCCAACTCGAAAGAACTTTTGCGATTTTCCAAAGCCTTGCCCAATTGGGATATTCTGTCGTTCAAATATCTTTTGTACATGAACAGGCCGCCCCAAAGCCCGGCCGAAATGAGGAATATCAAAAAAGCGAACATCACGAACCCCCCGCCAGACCTTCTGGCCGTTTGAGAGTTCAAACTTTTTTTTGGTATAAAAGAAAGTTTTTCTTCCATTGTTTCTATTTTAACTCTTTAAATTTTCAAGGCAAGAGCTGCGGAAAACTTCGCCGACCTTCCGGGTTTGAAACCCAACCCGGCAGGACTGCGAAGTTTTCCACAGTAACCCGCTTACATCTCTCCCAATGCCAAGCCCGTGGCGACCGAAAAATTCGTCCCAACCCCCTTCAGAACTCCGGACAAAAAAGCGGGATGCTCCGTTTTGCTGAAAGGATCGCTTCGCTCGACTTCGATGGTCAGCTTTTTCACCGCGTAGGCCGAAAGGCCGTTGAGCAGCGAACCGCCGCCCGAAATTATCAGCTTTCCAGCCGTTCTGCCGTATTTGTTTTGGAAATCCCTGAGGAAGATCGCGGCCTCGTGAAAGATATAATCCAGAACCGGCTCTATGACGGAAGAAATTTCCTGATGCTCGGGCAAATCAGAAAGACCTATTTCTCTTTTTACTTCTTCGGCCTTGGAAAAATCCACCCCCAGCGATTGCGATAAAGCCATCGTCAGATCCTGAGACCCTTTGCTGATCAAGATGGATGATTTCAACACTCCGAAGTCGACGATGATCATTTTTGAAGTGGTGGCGCCTATATCAAGAATGGCGATCGTTTGACTTCCCCTGCCGATGCCAGATCTTATAAGACTGAATGTCTCGATCTCAAAGCCGGAGGCGCTTAGTCCGGCCGTTGCCATGATATTTTTGTATTCGGCTATCACATCGTTATGAATGGCGACCAGAAGAACTTCAACGGAAGCTTTTTCCTGCTTTTTTTTGTCTTCTTTTTCCGGCGTCGGAAGAACCCACCAGTCCAAGGTAACCTCGGAGATCGGCACCGGAATATGCCTTCTGGCCTCGAGCGTAACGATATCGGCTATATTTTTCTCCTGGTTGATAGGCAAATTTATCATCTTTACGAAACTGGATTTGAGCGGTATGGAGACTCTCGCCGCGTTCGCTTTCGCGTTAGCTTCCTTCATTACGTCTTTTATGACTTGGGCCATCGTATCGACCGGAAGCTTGACGCTTTGACCAATTTTCATGTTTCCGTAGGGGCCGAGAGCTATTTCTCCATATGTCTCCAGGATTGCCCTTTCTTCTTCTTTTCTGATCTGAACTATCTTAACCGTGGAGCTGCCTATATCCACCCCCAAAAAACTCCTCTTCGCGTTTACGAGGGATTTTAAATTTTTGAACAACCCGTTAAAGGAAAACTCCATATGTGTTACATTATATACTATATATCAAAATATTGTTAATATGATGAATTTTGCCAAAAAGTTTCTTAATCTGCTCTTCCCTCAGCGATGTCTGGGCTGCAAGAAAGAAGATGAAATCCTGTGCTTTTCTTGTTTAAACAAAATAAGTTACCCGAAAGCTTCTAAGATCAAGGATATCTTCATTGCCGGAGATTACCATGATCCCGCGTTAAGGAAAGCGATATGGTTGTTCAAATACAAGGGCTCGACACAACTCAAAAAGCCTCTTGGCGAAATAATCAAAAAAAGGATCTGGGAAAAATTTGACGCCCAAACCCGTAACTGGCCCATAATACCGATTCCTTTGTCTGCCCAGAAATCAAGAAAGAGAGGCTTCAATCAGACAGAATTGGTCGCCAGAGAAATTTCTTCCAATATTCTAACAAATGCTCTCGCTAAAAAGGCTCAGTCCAAATCCCAGGTCGAGGTCAAGGATCGGAAAGAAAGACTAAAGAACGCGCAAGGAAGTTTCCGGATAAAAGACCGTCTTTCCATCAGAGGAAGAAATATCATACTTCTTGACGATGTTTACACGACAGGAGCGACGATACGCGAAGCGAGAAAAGTTTTAAAAAAAGCCGGGGCCAAAAAAGTGATAGGAATAGTTTTGGCTGCGGGATAGACAATAAAAAATCCTCCGCGTCACGCGGAGGATTTTTGAATCTTATCTTTTTTTCTTGGAACTCGATTTCTTCTTGCTAGCAGTTTTCTTCGAGGTTGTTTTTTTCTTGACGGTCTTTTTCTTTTTAACGGCCATAAAAAATTTGAAAAATATTTGACAAAAGATTCGACCTGCCTTTTATCATACCACAAAAATTTCCGCAAGCGTTCTTCGCAACCTGTGCATAACTTTTCAAATTTTGAATTTTGAATAACTGTGGAAAAGTTTTCACTCCTGCCTGGTCGTCTTCGACCTGGCAGGTGGGATAACTTTTCCACAGTTCAATCTTTTTCACGCTAACATTTCCCGGATGTCTTTAGGCAGGAGATTTTTTATTTTTTTGATTTCCGCGGGCTCAATATGCTTCTCTATCACTTCAAGAATGCCTTTGACAATATTCTCCGTCTTTTGCTCGAAGGAAAGAGGATCGATTTGCCTCTCTATTTCGCCGATAAATTCTGCTTTACTCATCTTTAAGGGCGCCGCGGAAGGCTTCCAGCCGTCATAGTAAAAACCCTTCACAAGCATCGGCAATTGCGCTCCGAAAGCAGCCGCCGCTTCAACGGGAAGTCGATCCCGCAGAGTGTGCAAAACTACGCGAAGGGCCAAGTAAGCTTTATTTCGGTCTTTCCAACCGAAATAATCCTCGATATCCTTGAGGATCTCATTCGTTTTCTGAAGAGTCGTATCAAATACATGAACATGTTCTTTTGCTTCCATGATCTTTAATAGCCGCAAGCAAGACTGTTTCAAGCCCGCATGATTTAAAACAAAATCCAATCTCTCGCAGTAACGGTCGGCGGTTATATATTTATGCGGACAAGAATAAATCTTTAAAATTTATGAAAAAAATAATTCCCTATTTATGGTTTGACAACCAAGCAGAAGAAGCGGCGGAGTTTTATGCTTCCATTTTTCAAAATTCCAAAGTTGGAAAAATAACTCGCTACACAAAAACGGGCTTTGAAGTCCACCATCAACCGGAAGGCAAAGCGATGACGGTTGAATTTGAACTTAATGGACAAAAATTCATCGCGCTAAACGGCGGACCGGATTTCAAATTCACGCCGGCGGTATCCTTCTTGGTGCCCTGCGAAACCCAGGAAGAGATCGATTATTTTTGGGAAAAACTCTCCGCCGATCCCTCTGCTGAGCAATGCGGCTGGCTCAAAGATAAATTCGGTCTCTCGTGGCAAATTACCCCGATTATTCTCAGTAAAATGCTGCAAGACCGGGACAAAGAGAAAGTGGAACGCGTCACCGCCGCATTTTTACCGATGAAAAAATTTAATATCGCGGAATTACAGAAAGCATATGAGGGAAAGTGATTCCTTGCCGGGAATCATTTCGAAACGCCCCATTTATGAGTGCGCCGCGATGTGGCTTATATACGGATTATCCATTGTATCAACTCCCGCGCCGCAATTAACACAATTCGGCTTACAAAACCGAGGTGAGCCTCGTCCTCTCCCTCGATATGCAGAGAAATATAGATGATCGACAAGACGATTCCGCTCAAAAATATCGCCCCAAAGATCTCCGCCATTCTTTTGGCTAAAGCATTTCTAACGAAGAGCCAATAAACAAAGGAACCCAGAGCGATTATTCCGAAAATAAAAATATAGAAAAAGAAGAACATGTGGGTTGACCAGAGTCTGATTTATATTTAATTTTTTGGGAGAATTTTTCTTGCAGTTATTGAAATTATGATTAGCAAAATTCCAAATATAAACAAACCTCCATAAATCACAAGCTGGAAAGGCCCGCTTCCGAGATGACTATAAGGGTAAGGCCCGCGAATAACCCAGAGATAACGATCGTAATCGCCATGGATCCAGCGATGCAAAGCAAAGGGGCTAAATAGAAAAATTATTCCAAAACTCAACAACAACGAAAGAAAAAATTCGACAATTTTACGTCTCATTTGCGATTAATCACCCACTACAACATTCACTTTTCTTAAATGGTTTCGCCACGCGGGGCGATAACACTGTCCGCCCCTCGGCGGTGAAATCTTTTTGAAAATCAATTGAGGCAATTTTGGTTTTCATATGTTTTCAGTGAATAAATATCAAAAGCGACTAGGCGCGTGCCAATATCATTGGCGCGTCCCTTAATCTAATTTTCTTATAATTGCCTTACCCGCGTCAACTTCAACTTTATCACCATCTTTAACAAATTTAGTTACAACTTTTAGACCCACAACACAAGGAATGCTTAATTCTCTGCTCACAATCGCCGCATGACAAGTTAAACCACCCTCATCAGTTACAATCGCTGAGGCTTTTTTCATGGCGGGGACAATACTTGGTGTCGTAGCTGAAGAAACAAGAATGTCTCCTTGTTCCATTTTTATCATATCTTCGGGTAAGTTTATAATCTTCACTTTGCCAGTAGCTTTACCCACGCATGCGGTTGACCCCTTTAACTCTTTTGTTTTAGAGAAATCTTGCATTTCTTCGCTTCTTTTTATTTTATTTTTGGAAAATTCCTCCGCTTCCACCCCTATTAAAGTTGTAACTGAACCATCATCATTTGGCAGACAGATGTGGAAATTTTTTATTGTGTTTGAAATGGATAAATCAACTTTTTCACCATTTAACGCTTTTTCCAATATATCAACGGGAGCAGAACGAACTTGTTCAAGGGATACAAACAATCTTTTTGCGATTTCTCGGCATAATTTTTCAGTGTGATAATATGACTTACTTTGATAATCTTTCCGCCTTGGTTTTGCCCAAACCACTTTACTTGCGATTCTCAAAATAAATTCATCTAGTCCTGTTACCTGTAAATCTTGCAAATACTCTTCCTTTTGTTCCAAGACGCGATTTCTCTTTTCTCTCAAGGCATTTAATTTTTTCTGCGGTTCTACACCTTTATTCACATAATCCACAACAAATGAATAAAAATCCTTATCACCAAATGCTGGCCCCATGTAGACATAGTAAACCCATGCATGTTTACCTGTATGTCTAAAAAGATCTGCATAAAATTCGGGATATTTTTTCTTGACTTCTTCCAGACTCTTATCGGTAACATCTTTTCTCCACTCTGAATTTCCCCAGTAAATGCCTATCAAATTTAATAAATCTTCCTCTTGATCTTGAGCAAAAGAATTCTTTTCTGGTTCGGTAAATACCGAATAATAATCTTGAAATTTTTCCTCCGACACTTTCTCTTTTAGAATTCTATTCAAATTACCTTCGACAAAAGAAAAATTTGAAAAATCTAAAAGCGGCAAAGCGGTGCCATAAGCATACTCATCTTCCTGCATATCAATAAATTTTTTAAGCAAAGATATAAGCTCGGCACCTAACAATTTGCTTAAATCTTTCTCGAAGATATTTTTTTGCGTCCAAGCATTCAATTTTTCTCCCCATTCTAGGGACTGGTTTATAAGTTTCTCAAAAATTCCAAAATCTGCGAGCAGCTTAGCTTTCAAATCTTCATGTGCTTTAATCCAAGTAGAAAAATCTACCAGATATTCAAGCTGATTGTTTTTTGACGAAATGCCAAGAAGAACACGAGATATTCCCAATAATTTCGGATATTTGAAAAAACTATGCGTACAGAGCCAATTTCTCAAGTACGGTGAATTATAATCATGCGCCGCGACTTCCCATTTGGGATTTTCGTATGTCATTATTTTTTATTTGGTTAAAGTTGTAATTGGCCTCGATTGTGTAATATAGAAAATTGATTTTTCCATTGCCCATTCAATATCGCAAGGAAATCCGTAATGCTTTTCAATATCAGTGATTATCTTGGACAAAGCAATAATTTCATGTCCAGATAGTTTCTGGTCATTTTGCTTTTGTTTGGGTACCGCAACCCATTCATTTTCACCGTCAATCTTCTTAATCAACATTTTTTCTTGATTAAAAACATTTATATCTAAAATCATTTCTTCCTCTTTTTCAACCACATAACTATCAGGTGTAACTTGTCCAGAAACGATAGCTTCACCAAGACCAAAACCAGCTTCGATGATAAGTTGATTTCTGTCTTGCGTTACCGGATGAACGGAAAAGGCAATACCTGAAACTTCGCTTTCCACCATTTTCTGCACCACAACCGCTACGGATATTTTCTTTTTGTGTAAATCTTTTTCAAATCGGTAAAAAATGGCGCGCGGCGTGAATAATGAAGCCCAGCATTTCTTAACATTTTTTAATAATTTTTCCTCCGTTGTATTTAAATAACTTTCAAGCTGGCCTGCCCACGCCGCGCTTGCGGAATCTTCGGCAGTAGCCGAAGATCGTACCGCAACATATTTGGCATTAAGTTTTTTGAAAGATTTTTGGATTTCAGTAACAATATCTTGCGGTATCTCTGCCCGCAAAATGAGTGCTTTGATCTTTTCTGAAGCGTCATCAATCGTATGAATTTCTTTATGATTGACAGAGTGTAAAATTGAGTCAATCTCAACATTCAAATCGGTCTGCTCCAAGAACTTCTCAAAAGCAGAAGAAAGAACAACAAATCCGGGCGGAACCGGTATGCCCGCTTGAATCATTTCTCCGAGGGACGCGCCCTTGCCACCGGCAATCGCCGAGTCATTCTTGTTTAAATTCGTAAAATCTCTAATTAACTCCATAAGTTCTTATATTAAATTAGGCTCCCTGGTTTCAGTATTAAAATGATAGCGCAGTGCAAGGGTATGACCGGTACCCCAAATCCTGGACACTTTAGTTCTCTCTGATTATCGGCTAATTAGAGTAGAATAATGTCATGGAAAACAATCAAATAACTTATGTCG
>QZIU01000011.1 GCA_003599625.1 Candidatus Parcubacteria bacterium | reverse complement strand
ACATAAGTTATTTGATTGTTTTCCATGACATTATTCTACTCTAATTAGCCGATAATCAGAGAGAACTAAAGTGTCCAGGATTTGGGGTACCGGTCACGAAGGATAGTTCTTTTTAATTTAATATTTGGAATCTGAATTTTTCTGAAATGAAAGGAGAAAGAAATGTCAACAAAAATAATGAATGTGCCTGTAGAAAAAGTTGAAGAGGCGATAAGTGGGGCAAGGAAGCTGATAGAGGATTTGAGGGAGATACAGAGAAGTCGGGTCGTAGAGATTGATGGAGAAAAAGGAACGATAGATGATGTGGCGGAGTTGATAGCAAGAAGTGTTGAAGATGGCGCAAGGCTGGAGGAGGCGATGTTCAATGTCGAAAACCGAGTCTTTGTGAAGCTGATTGAGAGAGGGCATGACGACAATGTTAAGTTGGCAAGGGTGCTGGGGATAACACCGGAAAACTTGAGGCAAAAACTTTTTACCAGAGGCATAAAACTGAAGGAGGTTAGAAAAATGCTTACTGGAGAAGGTGTTGTTGTCAAAAACGGGACATAATTTTTTTTACTTTATCAATTCCAAATTTTTTAAAGGAGGTGTGATATATCAACCGCAACCGCAAGAGAACTCGAAGTCCGGGCAACAGAACTTCTCAGGTCTAATGGCTACACATGGTCGGGTAGACCAAAAGCCAAAATAGACCCTGAGCAGTGTTTGTTTGAAGCCGAGATGACGAGATTCTCTTGGGGCAAATATTCCCCTTACAAAAAGGGGTTGCGGAAAAGGCCATCCGCGTCAAAGCACGGGCAGTTTTGTATCCAGGGTACGGTTTATAGAAATCGACACACTGGAGCCAGCGGAAGCAGAGCCGCAAAACGACCGTCACATATCTCCTATTATTGGTCACAGGGAAAGGAACGAGAATAAAAACGACACAACTGTGGCCTCCCTTTCAGAGATTGTTTGAGAAAGCAGTTTCTGAAAGGGAAAATGTTTTCCCAAAGATTGTACCTTGTAAAATTTTAAATTTGGAATCTGAAAATTTCTTTAAAGGAGAAAAGAATGGCAAAAACACTGGTTAAGAATTTGTTTATCCTTGTCGTTGTAGAAGGAAAAAAATCTTTTAAGCTTAATCCTGAATTTAATCATAAATTCAGGAGCGAACAAACAGCGACACGTTTTCTCATTGAAGCAATCCGTTTCTGGCGAGACAAACGCAGTTTTTTCTGCCACGACCTCACATGGAAGTGGGAAGGTAAAGACAAGGACGCGAAGCGCGTCCATCTGCCGGAGGAGGAGTGGCACTTCAGCTACAAGACTCCTTCCGACTGCGGCGGTTGCGTGAGCGGCCAGAAGATCTTAGACAAGATTTTCGGAGATCGGCAGAAGTTCAATGCTCTGCCATTCGTCACCTACCACGGCGACCGCCAGTATTCTTTCGCCTTTGATTTGCTGAAGCACTTCGCGGAGAACGGGCATGACAGCACCGTTCGCCTAATCGAAGAGCGCAAGCAGGTCGCGGCTAGGAAAAAGGCGGAAGCGGAGGCTGAGCAACAACGCAAGCTCCGCGAGGAGCAGAACGCCAAGCTCAGCAAGCGGCTGGGTGACACTATGGTCAACGATGAGTTGCGACGACAGATTCTGCCGTATGTCGACAAAGAGTCGCTGGTCATCGCGAGTCCGGATGTCGCGGCGGTGCTTACTTCGCGCAGTGAGTGGGGGTCGAGCGGTGGTATCGGCTACTACGATCAGGTTCGCGTCTTCTGCGGAAGTCAGGCGGACATGAAAGAGTGGCAGTGGCGCGATCGCTACAGCGCGAGCAAGGACAAGCCGTGGCTCGCGGTACACGCAATTGGCGCGGTGAAGGTGTCCAAGAAGGACAACAAGGTGAATGTGGAAGTTGAGCTGGTGAATAATCGGCACAGCAACCGCACCGAAACCTATACCTTTGACACACCGATGCCCACCACGGCCAAGATTCTTTCCATGAAAGAGCAGGCTGCTTTCACCGCGCAATTGGAGAAGGAAGTCGCTCGGATCACGGAGGATCTCAACCGGCTGTGGGAGTGCAAGCCAAAGATGGTTGCGTCGTACCCTGCGGGCATGTCCATGCCGGTGGGTACGCCGACCTACGTGCCGTATCGCCAGCCGTCGATTAAGCAGCGAGAGTTCCACCCGGAAATCGGCGTCGCGGCCTTTGTGACCGAAGAACAAATCGATCACAGGGTGAGCGATCCGCAGATCCGGCACGAGCTCTACGTGCTGACCGCCGGAAGCGAGAAGGCCGAGCGCAAGGCCGAAGACCACGGGTACGGTCGCGAAGGCGGCGCGTTCCTCACGATCCTCGAGATCGGAGCGGAACGCATCATCATTAACACCAAGAGCGGAAAAGAAACAATCTTACTTCGCTCTTGAAACACCGTTTGAGGACGAGAAAGTCTTCAAAATCTAAATCTTTTTCTCCTGAAAGGAGGTGATACACATGGAGACAAAGGGTGGCGACCAACGCCACCGGTGTGCTTTGTGCGGCCGTCCCGGCGCAATGTGGATCGTTAAAATCGGTTCACATAGCCAGATGGCGCACAAGGAGTGCGGCAAGACTATTGCCAAGTCTGCTCCGGCAGGAGTTTTTGTGAAGGTTTATCCTTCAGAAAAGCTTCGCATGGAGTGGCAGGCAAGGCGCTTCTGGGCTGAAAAGTTCCAGAAAGCGGGTCTTGACGCAGCCACCGGGCGACCAGTGCGGTCCTCTTGAGCACGGTTTACAATCCCTTTCTCTAACAGGACATATGAGAGAGGTTGCGGTAGAATCCATCCGCAGAAAAGTACGGGTATCGGTTTGTGTCCAAGGAGATTCCGAATATAAAAAAATCCACATTGGAGCCAAGCGGAAGCAGATCCGCCGGTGTGGTAAAGGCCACAGGAAGAGAGTTAGTTTTATTAAACCAGCTCTCGCAGGTGACCTCTCTTTCAGAAATCGTTTTTATGAAATGGTTTCTGAAAGGGAAAATGTTCGCCAGTCGGCGAATCCCTTAAGGATAGTACTTTGTAATTTATTTTGGTGAAATTTTTTGGAGGTTAGAGATGAAAAGGGGATTTATTGCTGGATACCTGGTTTGTATATTGGCAGAGTTTTTTTGTTTTTCTATAATTGCTAATCTTAATCCCAAGGTTTCAATCAACGGGAAAGAGGTTGCAGTGGCATCTTTATTGTTTGGCCAGTTTGGCGAGCAGGAAGATGGTCAAGCGATTAAGGAAATCAAAAAACTTAACGCTCGGTTTGATGAGCTTCGTGATGACCTTGATGCAGGTGGAGAGTTTGTTGCCAGTCAGCTTATTTACATAAACAGCTCCTTGGGTTCTCTGGGGAGGATTCTTTCTCAGCCCACTAAGGAGCAAGAGGATTTTATTTCCGAGGTTGGCTGTGAAGAAGCCGATTGTGGGCAAGATTTTATCTATTTCAGATAATTTTTCTTTTTAACTTTTTCCAAAGAAAGGAGGTCGAATGAGGAAGAAGCTTTCCCAAAGGAAGTTTCGCCGACAAGTCGAAAGACTGAAGCGAAATTGGCAGGCTAGGTAGGCTGCCGCCTTGCCTCCCAAAACATTCCAAACAGAATTGCATGCTTAAATGCGATTCCCACACCAAAATTCAAAGATCACTTATCGTAAGCAAGTGATCTCCCTTCCATTGGTCAGTAAACTATGGGTCTTGCCACCGGCAAGGTTTGTGGCCATTGAAAGGGAAATTTATTTCCCGAATTTCTACATTAGAAAATATAATAAAGTCGCTTTTCGTGGAGGAAGCGCCGCTCTATAAATTGTTTCTGGAGAAATTTCTCGGACCGGGGACTTTTGTGAAGTTAAGGGGTAATAGCCTTATATAAGCAAAAGCGAGCCCGGTGAATTTACGGGGTGATTGGGTGTTAGACAGGACCCGAGGAGCTAGTAGTTTTATGGCTAGCGAACCTTAACAAGAAAAAAACGGGAGAATAACCGTTATGTTTCTTGTCTGCCATTGAGGGAAAGCGGAGACCCGACCATAAAATCGCCGCCCGGCAGTCCGGCAGGAGCTGCATGGCAAGGGAGCCCGATTAAGAGGATCCCAATGGTGCTCACGACACCATCTGCCTATAAAAAATATTTTAGGGGTTTATAAGTTTCGCAAGTTTCCCCTGTTTCTGTTGCGCCACGTGGTGCAAAGAAAAGGCCATAAAACCCGACGGGGTTTTCTCACAGAGGGATGTGCACCATGGGCATGTCCTGAGAGTTGGTCAGCGATGAATTCGGTTAATTCATCAAAAAACTGCGAGGATAATCATTTCCGTCAACGCGCGGAGTTAACATAAAAGGCGAGGAGGGAAAAAATTCAAACCTCGCCTCCCTTTCAGAGATTTTACTCACTATCGACATCGGACGTCGATAACGCCGAAATTTCTGAAAGGGAAAGTGTTTTCCCGAAGATAGCACCTTTAAATTTTATATTGGAATCTTTTTTAGGAGGATGAGGAATGAAAATTATTGAGTGTAAAGAAGGAAGCCCGGTAGTAAAAAGTTTTGAGAGGGCATTACCGGTTTTTGGCATAGAGAAAGATATGCCGCTGATACTGGTAAATGCCGACATTGAGTTTCTTAATGGCGGAAAGAGAATGGAAGAGATAGTTGACGAAATTGAGGCCGATAAAGAGCGGCCAATCATCTTCTATTCTTTTGACGACCAAGAAAAACTTGAAGAAAGAGGGCATCCGGCAGCAAGACTTTTTTACAGAGCCGATGTCGGCTTTGTGAAAATGCCGGTCCAATTATTAGAGCTTAAAAACCTCTATAACTTCTTGGTTTCCGGCAAAAAAATCGCCAATCCGGTAGTTGAGGCCTTTTTATCTCTTAAGGTTAAGGAAAGCCTGGTCGGTATACTTTTGCACGACATTGGCCACGAACACCTTATGCCCAAGGTACTGGAAAAGGCCAAGAATAAACTTGGCATTACCGGATCGATTAAATAGGTAAAAAACAAGCTGGAGCGACTTCGTGAAGAAGGTCGACAGCAGGGTGTTTTGGTTAAGGAATGGAAAGGCAAAACCTTTCCCGGGGTGTTTTGCGACATTGAAGGGACTTTGCTCGTTGGTGACAAGGTCAATCAAGAGGTTCTGGAGAAGCTGAAAGGTTTTTCCGAAATTAAACCGGTAACCTTGTGGTCCGGTGGAGATCTGGAGGAACTAAAAAAGAAACTTGTTGCCAGTGGAATAAATTATCCCCTTGTTAGCAAGGATACTTTTAATGGATGCAAGGTCGAGATCATAATGGACGACCTTGATGAGGATATATTCAAGAGGGAATATGAAACTTCCTTTAAAGAATATATCCAAATTGGGTAATTTAGCAGAAGCGGAAACTGCAGAAATTCCGCAAAGACCGTTCATTTTTTGGAGGATTTGTCATGAGTAAATTTTTTGCTGTTGTGATGTTGGTTGTAATGGTGGCCTTTTCTTCTGCTGTGTACGCGGAGGAAAAAGCGGCCACAACCCAAGTGCAAGGATGGGATGAGTTCCTTGCAACTCACGAGAAAGTAATGGCTGATGTGGCAGAACTCGTGAGGGTGGCAAAGGAAGCATCGGCTTTCCTCTCTGACTTTATTACTGCTGAGAAGCAGAGATTGCTTGAGGAAGCTCGCAAGGATGCTGAGGAGAGCGCCAAAAACGCCCAAGAGTACGAAGAGGCGAGAAAGGAGCTGAGGCAGGCATTTGAAAACTACTTCAAGAATTGATTCTTGAAGTAGCCCGGTAGTTCAAAACTTATCCAGCCCAAGGCTGGCTTATATATCGCTTTTGGTTGGTTGCCAAGCGAACAAAGATTCCATTTAATTCCGCAAAAGAGCGGAAAGAAAGGAGGAGGCAGATATATAAATGGCGACAAAAGGCCATTTTGTATCTGCCTTTTGTTGTATTTATTGAATAGAAAGTTTTACTTGCCTACAACCGGTTGTCTTTACAAGTTTTGGATTGGTTGGTATTATAAAATAAATGAAAAATGCCAATTACACATTTAGAATAATTATAGAACCGGATGAAAAAGGGACATTTCACGGATATGTTCCGGCTCTTTCGGGGTGTCATACTTTTGGCGCAACAATTGATGAGACACGCAAAAATTTAAGAGACGCTATTTCGGTTTATGTTTCCAGTTTAATCGCTGATGGAGAGGATGTGCCTCAAGACAACAGTTTTGAATCTTTTGAAACTGTAACAAGTAAAGAGCTTGAGCTAAATTATGCCCAAGTTGCCTGCTATAAGCAGTAAAGATCTGATTAAAGCGTTGAAGTCAATTGGTTTTTTTGAACATCGGCAAAGTGGGAGTCACTTGGCGATGAAACACAATGACGGCAGACGGACAATCGTGCCGATTCATTCAAACAAGGATATTCCAAAAGGAACACTATTTGCCATTCTAAAAGACATTCAGATTTCCAAGGAGGAGTTAATAAAGATTTTGTAAAAGAAAGGCCATTTTGTATCTGCCTTTTGTTGTGTCTGCCACCAATTCTGATTATCATAATAAAATGAACGAAAATAAATTGTTTCAAATATCAATTAAAGGTCTGGTTTTTAATGATGAGGGAAAAGTTTTGCTTCTTCATGAGAAAAAGGGCGTGTGGGATCTTCCGGGTGGCAGATTGGAGCAAGGGCAAAACTTCAAGGAAACACTTGAGAGGGAGTGTGTTGAAGAGCTTGGCGTAAAATGCGAAGTTCTGGACAAAACTCCTTTTTTTGCCTGGGTTGCTCCGGATAATTCAGACAGGTGGCGGGCGATGCTTTGCTTCAGGATAAAACTGGAAAGCTTTAATTTCAAAGAGTCAGAAGAATGTGTCGGTTATGATTTTTTCGATAAAAACAGCCTCGATTCAATAAACCTGGTTCCGCAAACTAAAGATATTAAAAACTGGCTGTAGCAGAAATAATTGTGCTGGAAAAAAGTTATAAAAAGCATATTATGTGTAGAATATGAAGACGAAGAAAGTAAATTTAAAAAACATTTTATGGAAAGAGGGCAAGTATTATGTCGCCCAGTGTCTGAATGTTGATGTTTCCAGTTTTGGAAAGACAAAGACCGAGGCCATCAAAAATCTTAGAGAGGCTCTGGATTTGTATTTTGAAGACGGAAATTTTTCCAAAGTCAGGAAAATTAATTGCCCTGTTTTGATCGATCAGGAATTGCAATATGCCTAAGCTGTTTTCCTCCAAAATTATCATCAAAGCCCTTGAAAGAGAGGGTTTTGTTTTTATTTCCCAGAAAGGCAGCCACGCCAAATACAGAAAACATGGAAGCGGGGTTTTAACAGTAATCGTGCCGATGAACAAAAAGGAAATTCCTTACGGGACATTCAAGTCTATTATGAGGCAGTCGAGGCTGGAAGAGGAAGATTTTAAATGATAATTTATAGGGAGAATTGTAATCCAACATGACCGATAAATATAACAGAGAAATTAAAGACTTGCATAGCTATGTCAATAAAGCAAAAAAAGCGGTAAATTATGGGAGATTGAAACGAGAAAAACCGCTGGTTGTTGTTTTGATGGGTTTGCCCGGGTCGGGAAAATCTTATTTGGCCAATTTTTTACATAAAAAATATTCTTTCACGACTTTATCGGGCGAAAACATCACTCATGCCATTTTTGGAACGGAAAAAATTTCAAGCGGACAATATAAAGAGGCCTATGAAATTTTAAGAACTGTTGCCAGGGAATTGCTTGACCAAAAACTTTGCCTTGTGGTAGACGGGACTAATTTAAAATACGAATTTAGAAAACAAATTTACGAGGAGGCGGGTAAGCTGGCCGAGGTTGTTTTGTTTTATCTTGTTGTTGAGGATGATGTTGCCTTAAATAGAGCAAATTCGCGAGGCGAAGAGTTCGGCGATCCGAAGAAAATATTAAGCAAGTGTCCACCGGAAACATTTGAGTCTTTTAAGTTAAAACTGGAATTGCCAAGAGAAAAGGAAAAATGCTTCAAATTAAAATCAGACGAAACTTTGTTTGAGCAAGCGAATAATATTGTTAAAAAGTTTATATAAAACATTTGCAAAAATCTTTTATTTCTCACAACCAAGAAGAGACTGAAAATTTTGCCAAAGAGTTGGCAAGTGATATTTTGTCCGAAAAAAATTCGGCTGGACAAGGAGCTATTGTGGTGGCGCTTTTCGGCGATCTTGGCGCGGGGAAGACGACTTTTGCGCGGGCGTTTGCCGAGGCGTTGGGGGTGAAAGAAAAGGCAAAGAGTCCGACGTTCATTATTTTTAGAAAATCAAGAATCAAGAACCTGCCTGCCGGCGAGGCAGGTCAAGAATCAAGAATCAAGAACTTCTATCATTTTGATGTTTATCGGATTCATAATGAAAAAGAAATTTTGAATCTTGGCTGGGAGGAAATAATTTCCAATCCGCAAAATATTGTTTTGGTGGAATGGGCGGAGAAGATAGAGAAAATTTTGCCGGACAGCGCGATAAGAATTGAAATTAAGCATCTTAAGGACAATGAAAGGGAAATAGCGGTGAATTTCTAATTTCCCTGTTTTAACTCAAAGCTTAAGTTCTGGTTTTTATTTTCCATGTGGCGGTGTTAAAATCAAGAAATGCAAGCCAAAGACGAACGAAAAATTCTTGTTCTTTTGGACGCTCATGCCATATTGCATCGGGCGTTTCACGCGTTGCCTGAGTTCACCTCGCCCAAAGGCGAGCCAACCGGAGCTTTGTATGGTTTCACGGCCTTCTTAATAAAGGTTATAAGGGAACTTAAACCTGATTACATTGTCGCGGCTTATGATTTGCCAAAGCCGACCTTCCGCCACGCCGCTTATGATAAATACAAGGCGGGGCGGGCAAAGATGGACGACGGTTTGGCGAAGCAGATAAACCGCTCGCATGATATTTTGAAAGCTTTTAACATCCCGGTTTATAGCGCGGAGGGCTTTGAAGCGGACGATATTCTGGGGACGATTGTGGAAAGAATCAAGAACCTGTCTGACGGCAGACGGGTCAAGACGATCGTGGCTTCCGGAGACATGGATACTCTTCAGCTTGTGAGAGACGATGACGTGGTGGTCTATACTCTCAAGAAGGGCATACAGGATACGATTATATATGACGAGAAGGCCGTCAAAGACAGATACGGTTTCGGTCCCGAGTTGATCCCGGACTTCAAAGCTCTCAAGGGAGATCCGTCCGACAACATTATTGGAGTGCCTGGAATCGGCGATAAGACTGCAACGGAGTTGATCATGAAGTACGGCAAGATAGAAAATTTGTATACGGAGATAAAAGAAGGTTTGCCCAACATCAAGCTGCGTATTGTAAATTTGCTTAAGGAGCATGAAGAGGAAGCCTTTTTCAGCAAGACTTTGGCGGAAATAAGAAGGGACGCGCCCATAGATTTTTCGCTTGAAAAAGTGGCTTGGAAAGAGGAATTCAACCCTAAACAACTTGAGCAGATCTTCAGAGAGCTTGGCTTCAGGAGTCTTTTGGACCGAATTGTCAAAGGCGTCAAAGAAGAACATAAAGCCAAAACGGAAGAAAAGAAAGAGGAAGTCAAAATAAAAGAAAAAGGAGACCAAGAGGATAAGATTGTTCCAAAAGGGAGAACGGAAGTTTCCCCGTCGCTTGATGAGATGATCGAGAGACCGCTCGCGAAAGTTTTGCGGGAGATGGAAGAAAGAGGCGTTTTGATAGGTGTAGATTATCTGAAGAGACTCTCCAAAGAAAAGCAAGCCGAACTGAAAACTTTGGAAAAAAGAATATGGAAATTGGCCGGAGGGGAATTCAATATCAATTCCCCTAAGCAAATGGGAGAAGTTTTGTTCGTGAAGATGGGGCTCGGCGGGGCAAGGCCGAAGATGACGGCTACCGGGGCTTACTCCACGGGCATTGCTCAGCTCATGAAGCTCAAAGGAACTCATCCGATAATTGACGACCTGATGGAATATCGGGAAATTTCAAAATTGCTTTCAACCTACATTGACGCTCTGCCCCAGCTGGCGGATAAGAGCAACAGGGTCCATACCCATTTCGATTCTTTTGGAACCGCCACGGGCAGGTTGTCTTCCCAAAATCCTAACTTGCAAAATATACCCAAGAGGTCCGAAAGGGGAAGAGAGGTGAGAAGAGCTTTTATTGCCGATAAAGGTTTTAAGCTCGTGGATTTTGATTATTCCCAGATCGATCTGAGAGCCGCGGCAATCTTAAGCGGAGACAAAAATTTAGTGGAAATTTTTGTCAAAGGCGGAGACGCGCATTCCTCGGCGGCTGCAAAAGTTTTTAAAGTGAGGGCCGACGAAGTGACACCTGAAATGAGAAGAAAAATCAAAGTGATAAACTTTGGTGTTCTTTACGGCATGGGTATCACTGCATTGAGACAGAATCTTGGGGGGACAAGAGAAGAAGCGCAAAAATTTTACGAGGAGTATTTCAACAGTTTCAGCGGACTGAGAGACTTCATAGAAAGGACTAAGGAATTTGTCCGGGAAAACGGATGGACGGAAACGCTTTTCGGCAGGCGGAGATATTTTCCGGAAATAAATTCGCCGGAAGAATATGTCAAAAAAGAAGCGGAGAGAATGGCAGTCAATATGCCGATCCAGGGAACATCGGCGGACTTCATAAAGTTGGCGATGGTAAAGGTTGATCAAACTCTCGCGGAAAATGGACTGAAGGACAAAGTCTTCATGCTTTTGCAGATTCACGACGAACTTTTGTTCGAAGCGCGGGAAGAGGTTTTGGACAAAGCCTTGCCATTGATCAAAAAAACAATGGAAGAAGTCTATCCCATAAAGAGTGAAGATAAAAAGCTTATAGCGGATCAATTCAAGACTTTAACTTTGCCGGACATGCCAGTTGAAGTGAATGTGGAAATCGGTGACAATTGGGAAGAAATGAAAACGGCAAAGGGCTAGCTTTTGACAAAGAAGGCATAGATATCTTTCCGCAAAGAGTTCTCTATCAGGTAAAGAATTAATGCGATCGGTTGACAAGACAGAAAAGTAGAATACACTTAAATTTATCTGGTAATGATTTTCCGTCTTGGCAAATTGAAAACTGGAAAGGCTCAAAAACGCGATTCGCAGTTAATTTTTTTGCGATTATTTAAGTCACTCTTCTGACCGCTTAATCTTCTTTTAGATTGGCGGTTTTTTTATCAGCACTTTAAAAATTAAATCAAAACGATGAACAATAAAACAAAAAAGACAGTTGCCGTTATAGGTTTAGGTTATGTAGGCCTCCCTTTGGCCCTTTTGGCCTCCAAAAAAGGCTACAAAGTTTATGGAATAGACATTAGCGAAGAAAAAATCAACTTGATAAATAAAAAGGAGTCCCCATTTGTTGATGATAAAGTTTCAAAGACGTTGAAAAAATCAACAATGGAAGCTTCCACTGATTTTACTCTCTGCCGGGAAGCGGATATCCTCGTTATTTGCGTTCCTACTCCCGTTTATGATAACCATATGCCGAATCTTGAGCCGGTGGAGGGGGCTTGCCGCGGCATCGCTCCATTTATAAAAAGAGGCCAGCTTGTTATTCTTGAGTCTACCGTTAATCCGGGTGTTTCAGAGGATGTGGTTCTGCCTATCCTTGAGAAAGAATCGGGCCTCAAGGCGGGCGAAGATTTCTATTTGGCGCATTGCCCCGAAAGAATAAATCCCGGAGACAAGAAGTGGGATGTGGAGAATATCTCCCGCGTTGTCGGCAGCCTTGAGAAGAACGGTCTGCGGATCGCGGTCGCTTTTTATAAATCTCTGATTACGGGGGAGGTCAAACCTATGGGATCGCTCAAGGAAGCTGAAGCGGTAAAAGTGGTGGAGAACTCCTTTCGGGATATCAACATCGCTTTCGTGAACGAACTTGCCATGTCTTTCTCCAAGCTCGGAATCGATGTGGTAAGCGTCATAAAAGGCTCAAGCAGCAAGCCTTTCGCCTTCATGCCCCATTATCCAGGTTGCGGAGTTGGCGGACACTGCATTCCCGTGGACCCTTATTATTTGATCGAGTATGCCAAGGTGAAGGACTTCGACCATGATTTCTTGAGCCTGGCCAGAAGGATAAACAACCACATGCCCAAGTTTACCGTAGACCAGGCGGTTCGGGGACTGAACGAGAAAAAAATTCCGGTTAAAGGGACAAAGGTCGCCCTCTTGGGCCTGGCTTACAAAGCGGAAATCGATGACTGCAGGGAAAGCCCCGCCTTTAAAATAAAAAAATTGTTGGAAGGTTACGGCGCGAAGGTGGAAACATTTGATCCGTTCGTTCCCGAGGAATCAAGCGCCAGATCTTTTGATGAAGCCCTAAAAGGCTCGAAGGCTGCAGTTATCGCGACCGGGCATAAACTTTTTAGAGAGATGAAGCCATCCCTGTTACTAAAGCATAAGGTCGAAGTTCTTATCGATGGACGGAATTGCTTGCCAAAAGAAGATTTTATCAAGAGCGGTCTAATCTATAAAGGCATCGGCCGATAGAGGAAAAGAAAAAAGAACTTTAAAAACTCAACATGTCTAAAGCAACGGCAATCAAAAAAAAGGATGTCACACTGGATCTTTTTGTTTTTAGAATATTTTTATTCATCTCCGCAGCTTTCATTTTTTTCTTCATTGTTCTTTTGAAATCAAAAAGCTTTGGTTTTAGCCAAACTCCGGATGTTGTCATTTATACCGTAATGGTTACGACTTTTGAGTTATCAAGAGTTTTGGGAGCGATTTTTTATAGGAATGATGTTCAAAATCGTATTTTAAGCAAAGATAGCAGAAGAAAATATGAACCCAAAGCCAGCTTTGTCATTCCCTGTAAAAACGAAGAAAAAAGCATTGCTAAGACGATCGAGAAATGTTTCCAGGCTCATTATCCCAGGGAAAAGCTGGAAGTGATTGTGATAAACGACGGGAGTACGGACAATACCGGAAAGGTGCTGGAATCTTTAAAGACCAAATATCCCCAGCTCGTGGTGGTGGACTGGGAAGTTAATCGGGGAAAGAGACACGGCATGGCGGAAGGTTTTCGTTTGGCCAAAGGAGAAATAATAGTGCAGCTGGACAGTGACAGTTTTATTGCCCCGCATACTTTTCCCGAAATTATAAAACCTTTTGAAAACCAGGATATCGGGGCGGTGTGCGCCCACGCTGATCCGGAAAACGCCGAGGAAAACTGGATCACTAAAATGCAGGCGGCATATTATTTTATGTCCTTCAGGATTTTGAAGGCGGCAGAGTCAATCTTCTTCTCCGTTTTTTGTTGTAGCGGTTGTTCTTCCGCTTATAGAAAGAATATTGTCCTTCCCATCCTTGATGATTGGCTAAACGAAAAGTTTCTCGGCTTGCCGGTAACCTGGGGAGACGACAGGGCGTTGACAAACTGGGTAATCAAGAAAGGCTATCTGACGATGTACACGGACGCCGCCAGGGCTTTCACAATTTGCCCGAACAATCTTAAACAATTTTTGAAACAACAAGTCAGGTGGAAGAAAGGCTGGTTCGTCAATTCGATTTTTGCCAGCCGGTTTCTTTGGAAGAAGCAGCCCTTTATCGCCTTCACATATTTTTTTCCTTTGATCGCGGTGACGATAAGCACTCCTTTCATGGTGACCAGAGCGCTCATCTATAATCCTTTGGTAAAAGGTTTCTCGCCATTATTCTATATTTGCGGAGTTTTCTTAATGGCCGGATTCATAACGGTTTACTACCGGTGGGTGTCAAGAAAAAATAAATTCTGGCCTTATATGTTTGCCTGGGCCGGGATAAATATGATCATTCTTTCCTTCATTCTTTTTTACGCGCTTTTCACCATTCAAAACAGAAAGTGGGGGACAAGGTGATTCCAAGTAAATGAGAAAGCACATTGCAAAAACCAAAATGTTTTTTATTTCCGCGGTTATGGGAGCGGCTTTGATGATTGTTTTGGGTTCTTTATTTGCTGATGACTTGTACGATCTTGCCGCAAATAACGCCGTTTTTACAGTTAAGTATTATGGCAGTGTTACAGCTTTCAATAAAATGGAGAAAGGCGGGAAGGGGAGCGAAGACGAGTTGTATCAGCGGGCTGAAATGCCGGAAAAAACAAGCGGCGGTATCCCTGTTCTTTTGTACCACGGGGTTATAAAAAAGCCTGATGGAGAAAACATTTTGACGGAGGATTTCCAGGAGCAGATGTTTGCTCTTAAAAAGGTTGGTTGGAAAACGATAAAGCTTGAAGATTACCGGGCATTTTTAAAAGGAGAAAAAATCTTGCCTGAAAAATCTTTTCTTCTGACTTTCGACGACGGCAGGGTCGATAGCTACTATCCTGTCGATCACTTGCTAAAACTTTTAGACTATACGGCGGTCATCTTTGTGATCACTGAACATTCCTTTCATCCTAAAAATAGTTTTTATCTCACTCAAAAAGAAATGGAGAGGATGATCAAGAGCGGCAGGTGGGAAATAGAAGCCCACACAAGCAGGGGGCATGATCTTTATGATATTTCTTCCGACGGTAAACAGGGTCATTTTTATTCAAACAAATTGTGGATCAAAGAGGCGGACCGTCTTGAGACGGAAGAAGAGTTTGCCGGGAGAATCGATAAGGATTTTCGGGAAGCTAAAAGCCAGCTCAAGCAGAGGCTTGGAATAGATTCTCGCGTTTTTGCTTACCCTTTCGGCGACTATGGCCAGACAACGGAGAATTTTGCGGGAGCGGAAAAAATTGTTTTGGAAAAAGCCAAAACGCTTTTTGATCTTTCTTTCTATCAGTTTTACGAGGGAGAAGGACAGTCATACAACTATCCCGGGGAAAATATTTTTCTTAGCAAAAGAATAAGCGTCAGGCCGGAGTGGACCGGGGATCAACTGCTGGAAGTTCTTGAAAGGGGTATGGCAAAGAATTTGCCGTATCAAACGGATTTTTTTCGGAACGACGGATGGCTGCTTTCTTGGGGACGTTTATCTTTGGAGGATAATTCCTTAATACTTGGGGCGGACATTAACGATACCGGCGCGGTTGCGACTCTCGACGGAACTTATTTATGGAATAATTATGTCTTTAGTTCGGAAGTTGTTCTCATGGATGGAGAAAGTTTTTCTCTTGTTGTGGGCTATAAGAATAAGGATAATTATGCTTTTTGTTCCTTCGGTCCCTTTGGCGCGAAACTGGAGCAGGTGCTGAATGGAGAAAGAAAAATATTGGCGGAAAGGAGAGGTTTTCTTGATCTCTCGGGTGAATTAAAGCCGCAGGTCGCTTTGGCAGGAGGCGCCATTTCCTGTTCTTTGGGGGAAAAGTTGCTGCTTATTAAGACCATTGAACCTGAGGAAAATTTAGGCCGCGGCGGGATCGGCTTTCAAACCTGGGATCCGGAGAATAACAAAAGCAAACTGCAAGTAAAAAATGCGCTGGTTGAAAAAATAAATTAAGGACCAGAAAACCATCACGATAGCAAAACGGTTTAAAGTTGAAGAGTTTTTCGGAACATGGGATAATTAAAATAATGAAAAGAAAAATTCTTCTAATTACTATTCCGGTTTTGGTTTCTGTCGCTATTTTTTTGGTTTTTAAAATCGCTAAAAAGGGATCTGATCCGGCTGAAACAGGTTACTCATTTCATTACCCGTTTAATTTCCCCGGAACTTTGGAAGAGACCGAATTTATGGATGAAAGCCCCAGCCCTTATTTCTGGCTAAACTCAGGGGGTCTCTTGCAGGTCAAAAACGACATCGGAATGACCGTTCAGGGTAATTTAAACGACAAAGCCAAATGGAGATATGCCTACGCGGAGACAAGCCGGCAAGATACGGACAACGGTTATCATCCCCAAAATCTCTTCAGGCTCTTGACCAGAAGCAAGTGGCAGGATTTCGCGCAGGAGGCTTCTTTCAGAGTCGCAAAAGACCAATTAAGCGACAGCGAAAACAGGAATGAATCAAACGGGTTACTTTTATTTAATCGCTATCAAGACAGCGACAATCTTTATTACACCGGATTGAGGGTTGACGGAGGAGCCGTAATAAAAAAGAAATACAAAGGACGATATTACACCATGGCGCTCAACCCTTTTTTGACAGGAAATTATGATAAGTCCAAAAAAATATCTTTATTGCCGAAAAATAACTGGATTGGCATAAGAAGCGTCGTTCAAAATACCGCGGATGGGAGGGTAAGCATAAAGTTATTTATCGACAACGGCTTGACCGGCAATTGGATACTGGCCGCTGAGGCGATTGATGATGGAATTCGCTACGGAGGACCTGCTATCTTGGAAGAAGGTTATGGTGGCATACGCACCGACTTTATGGATGTTCACTTTGATGATCTAAAGATCACAAAGATCGGTGATTAATACAGACTCGCGCCAATCAATGGAATTACATTCCTGTCTGCCTTTGCAAGTTAAGGCTCTGTGCTAAAATAAAATCATGAATCCGTTTGAATCGAATAATTTGGGGCAGGCTTTAATGGAAGAGGAAAAGACCGAAAAAAATCTCGACGAAATTCCTTACGAGGATTTTATTTTCCAGGTGGAAGAAGAAATTTTGTCCGAAGAGAGAAACAAAAACAACAACAATGTCAATTATCTGACCGCTTGCCTGGAAGACGTAAAAGCCAGGAAAGAAAATTTTTTAAACAAGATGGAGAACGAGGACAGGAGGCTGACCGCAAAGGTTCTTTTTGAAATAAAAGAAGTCGTTTTGAAAAACCTGATCGAAGCCAGGAAGGGGAACAGGAGCGAGGAGTTCAGGGTCGGAGACAGCAAGTGGCAACAGGAAATAATTTTTTTGATCAACAAGATCAAGGACAAGCCAAAGGAATTGCAAATGTTTTGGGATGAGTATAAGGCCCTGTTCGACTACGAGGAAGATACGGAAAACGGCAACAAGTATATGGCGGGCATATTGGCGCCGCTCGCTTTGCAGAATATCTTGGAGGAAAAATACGGTTTTGAAATTCACTACCCCAAGCCGGAAGAAGACGTGAAATATTCCATCGATATGATCGCCGAAGATCCGGATAAAAAAAGCAACTTTCTCATTCAGGTAAAAACCAACAGAGAGGAGATAGAAAAGATGATAAAAAGGGATCTCGAGAAAATCCGTCGTCCCAATAAAGATGGTAAGACCGCCGATCAAAAAGAAGAATCAGGAAAGGAATTTATTAAAGTTATCCCGCGATTTGAATTTGGCAACGTGGACAAGAAGATGGACAAGAACTATCAGACTTTTTCAAAGGGTTGCGCGAAGTTCATGGAGAAGTCGGAAAGATCCTTTGAAAGCGATCCAAAGACGACAAGGGGAGTTTACTTGTATGTGCCATATGTTTTAAACGGCGACAGACTTGTCGATCTTACCGGGAATCCGAAGGAGAAAGTTTGGGAAGTTCTTGTTGGAGAAGGGTTGGAATCAAAGCTGGACTTGCCAAAACGATTTAATTATGATACTATTTTAGGGAAATAAAATTTTGTTCTTTTAAATTTAGAAGTTTGACATTTTTTGAGCAAAAGGAGAAAAATGGCGGGAAAAAAAGAGGATAAAGGATTTTTACAAAAACTGAGGGAGGCTGGAATGGCTTATCCAAAGACCGGACCGGAAGGCAGTCTGCCGGATCCATTAGGAAATCTTTTATGCGATGAAGTGATTAAAAATATGAAAGATTTCTGTGGGGGGAAAATTGCGGACGAGTTGCTTTTAAAAAAGATTGAAAAGCACTTGAAGCGAAGCGCGATCAGTAAGTCATGCGATTGCGCGAAGAAGTTATTGTAAACAGAAATAAGAAAAAACAAGCAGCTAATCAAGTTTTGTTTTAATGTGAAAATTTTTTGTCCGTTATGACCGGAAGGAGGGGTGACTATGTCTCAAGTTAGCAAATATAACGTATATATTCCGCAACTTTTTGATCTTGCATATCTTCTGTGCAATGAAAAGAATTTTATTGCTAGAAAAAGATTTTCTATTTTAGAGAAAAGATTAACCGGTGCAGCTCAAATTGAAAGAAATCAAGAGAACCTGGTAATATTTCAAACAATCTTAAGAGACACATTAAATGATCTTGTCTTATTAAGAGGGCTCAATGGAGTGGTTTATGATTGCAAAAGACTTTGCATAGATGCCATACAAAAAGTTTTAACGGGAAAAACTTTTGATTTGAGTCTGGAGATGAGTGTGCCGGATCATATTATTAAAAAATTACTTAATGAGAGCAGGTCTTAACGACTGCTCTTTTTCTTTTTCCGGCAAAACTACTATAATCTTATTATTGTTTATCAGTTTGTTTGCCGGTTGCGGGTTACTCGTTACCGGTTACCACGAACATGTTTTACCTTCTTTGCGGCAAGGATACATACAGGAGCAGGGAGAAGCTGAGAGAACTGCTTGAATCATTTCGCGCCAAGGTTTCCGGGGCGGCCTTTTTTGATATAGATAAAAATAATTTTAACGAAGCGGAATTTGACGGGCTGCTGAAGTCCAAAAGTCTTTTTGACAAAAAATATGTGATAACCGCCGAGGGTTTATTGTCAGGCAAAGATTCGCGAAACTATCTTTCAGATAAGCTTGAAGAATGCGCAAGATCGGAAAATATTTTCCTTTTCTGGGAAGAAGAAGTAGAAGAAAAATCCTTGGAAGAGATCAAAAAGCTTGCCGCCAAAGTCCAGCAGTTCGATTTGCTGGAAGGAGCGAAACTTAACGCCTGGTTTGCGACGCAAAAAATCCCTCCAAGCGTCTCTTCAAAAGTAATCGCCCGGTGCGGTTCGGATCTTTGGCAGGCGTCGAAGGAAATAGAGAAGCATCGTCTGGGGGGAGAGGTGGAAGACAGAAAGACGACACAGTACAATCCCTTCGCGATCTGCGACGCTTTCGCGGAGAAAAACAAAGTAAAGATGTGGACGATCTACCAGCAGACTCTTATTGCGGGCATCCCGGCGGAAGAGGTGTTTTTTAAAATTCTCTGGCAGGTAAAAAATTTATTGATGGTAAAAAAACTTGCCGGGGCCGGCGTTTCCGATATTGCCAAAGAATCCGGCCTCAAACCTTTCGTGGCAGGCAAAGCCATCAAGGCGGCCAAAAATTTTACGGAAGAAGAACTGGAAAATTATTCCTACGATCTGCTCAGGATTTATCACGAAGAAAGAAGAGGAGGCGGAGAACTGGTTATCGAGCTGGAGAAGATGATGATTAAATAATTTATTTACTCCATCTTACCAATCCTTCTCTTGTATTTCTCTCCATTAGAGAAGGGGGTCTCAAGCCACGCGGTTATTATTTCTTTCGCCAGCCCAAAACCTACTTCATCGGCAGGCAGAGAGAGGATGTTGGTATCATCGTGTTCGCGGGATTGTTTCGCTGTCTCAATGTCGTCGGCAAGAGCGGAACGGACCCCTTTGAATTTGTTTGCCGTGATATCCACGCCGACTCCCGAACCGCAAATGAGAATACCCTTGCTTTGATTGTCGGAGTCAGAAACTTTTTGGGCCACCAGTTTGGCGAAGTCGGTATAGTCGTCGTTGGGGTCGTAAACGGAATTTCCCATGTCTAAAAACTCATAACCTTTTTCAATTAAAAACTTTTTGACTTCTTCTTTGAGTTTGTATCCGCGGTGATCCGCGCCGATGTATAGCATGAGTACATTTTATATCTTTTTGTCCTTTAGGGCAAAAATAAAATGTTACCATTGGATTGCGACCGCAAGGGAGTGGTAAGATTTCAATTTTAATTTTTGGATGGCGATTGAGAAAAATGAGGAGGAGATACATTTTCCTGATCGCCAATCTTGCGCGCTATTGGGAGGATTAGTGGCCGATGTTTTCATTGGTGCTGTGACGTTGGGTAAAGGCTTGCGGTTTGTTGTCGTTGCAACCTTCGCCGCAGCGACAGATATTTTTTTCTTCAAGTTTCAAAACCTCTCGAAGCTGAGGATCGGTTTTTTCTTCGAGTTTACGTGTATATATTCTAAAATCGTTGCTAACCAGATGTGGAACAATTTCGATATATTCTTTTTCCTTTTCTCTTGTTGATCTAATCAACTCTTCCGAGTATTTCAATATTTCTACAATGGCCACAGCCATTGATTCCATTTCTGAGAAATGAGAAAAAATCTTCTTTGCGTCGGTTTTCAACTCACATAAAAAATTATTGAATCTTTCATTAAAGGAATGAGTTTTAGATTTAATAAATTTTTCTTGTTTCTCGGTCAACGACATTTTTTGCCTCCTAAAAAATGTTTTTTTAAGATAAAATTTTCAAACAGCAAGATGATACATTATTCATACTCTAAAAACGGTTGTTTGGCAAATTTGAGCCGTTTCTTGAAGATCCTCCTTGTGAAACCGTTGAGAATGTTTTTCAAAAAAGGTTTCTTTGGTATACCTCGTGAGGGAATCGATTTTCTTATGTAAAATCCCGCGGAATGACATTTAGTCATTCCGTTCGATTCCTTCACTCGGCAATTCGCTTCGCTTATTGCCTCGTGAGGGAATCGAACCCCCGACCATCTCCTTAAAAGGGAGCTGCTCTACCCCTGAGCTAACGAGGCATTATTCATTTAAGACATTCCAAGTCAAAAATTACTGCCTTAGAATAAGCCAAAAAGCATTCAGAGTCAATCGCAAGGGGACATTTAATAAGATATTGAATCAACAATATTATTATTCTCGTCCGTCAAAGTGATAGTCTCTCTTTTCTTTTTCCATAACTCTTCGCTTCGCCCCAAGTAAATTCTCCATTCCGGATAATAAAAATCAGAATCGCTTTTGTAAGTCTCGGCGCAGTTCTTATAATTGCTGTTTTCAATAATAAATTCCTGGCAGGACGATGATAATTTTTCTTTTGAGGGGATTGAAAGGACAGTCTGGCATGATCGGCTGTCTTCTATGTAGTCGAGACATTGATCGTCATTTCTAAGATTTGGCGGAATTTCTTTATCCCGCAAAGACGGGCACTTCACGCTTATCTTCGGATTGAAGGAGTGAAATTGGCTCAGGTAGCCAAGGCATTTGTTTATTTTGAAATTTGTTCCGAGAGGGCTTGCGCCAGTCATGATGATCGCCCTTTCTCCAGGCTTGAGAAAAATATCTTCCTGGGGTTGGCTGGTCAGGTCGGCATAATAATAAATCGCTCCTTTCCCGACAGTCATATCCAATCCATTCCTGCCTTTAATTTTCCAATTAGTGATCCGGACACTTTCAGTATTTTTCTTTTCGGCTCGCAATTCGATATATTCTTTTTTGGGATCCGCGTCTTTTGCCCGCGTTGTTTTCAGATAAACTCTATTCGTGGTCGAGCCTTCGGCAATTGCCGTTTTTATGGCGCTTGCTTGATTTAAGGAGGAGGAATGTCTGATGGAGGAGCCATCGTTCCCTTTGAAGTACGGAAGGGGGGATGAAGACGATGATGAATCGGACTTTTTTCCCGTTCCTGAAGCGGCTGATCCGGCTCGGGAGGAAGTCACTGCGTCCGGTTGCCTGTTTGTCTCGACTGTTTGGCCGTCAAACAGCGGGTCAATTTGATTCTTCCCTTTTTCCTCGTGTTTTTCCTGGGGCTCGTCCAGGAATATCCCGCTCTTCGATTCAGGCCTCAATGGCCCGCCCGTAAAAAGCCACACAAAAGCGAGAATAACCATTATGAATATGAAGACCTTGAGATCTTTGACCGCGTCCATAAAAACAGCCACTAGGCATTAGAAGTTAGCCTGGTGAATAAATGAATTGTAGCCTATTTTAAAAATTGGACAACTAAATTCTTTGATGAACCGGACAATAATGAGCGGATCTTCCGCCGATTTTGACGCGGGCTATCGTTCCGCCGTCATTTTTCTGACAAGGTTTGCCTGTGAGTCTGTAAGCGTATTGCATTTCCTGGTATTTGCCCTTTCTTCCCATGGGATCCCTGTAATCGGAAGCTGAAGTGCCGCGGGCTTTGATCGCTCTCTCAAGCACCGGCCTTATCGCTTTATAAATTTTTTCCATTTCACCGTCACTCAGTTCGCTTATGTCCTTAAGCGGGTTAACGCCAGCCAGCCAAAGAATTTCGTCCGAATAAATATTTCCGATTCCGGCGATCAAAGTTTGATCCATTAGGATCGATTTTATTTTGCCCCTCTTTTTTGAGGCGAGTAGTTCTTTGAATTTTTTGAGAGTGAAATTTTTATCGAAAGGATCCATGCCAAGCTTCACGTCCGCAAGCTCGGATAGTTTGTCGGTGGGCCACGCAATGACCTTGGCGAATTTTCTCATGTCGGAAAGCGCCAATTCTTTGCCATTGGATAATCTGAAAACAATATGGATGAACCGGTTCATCGGGTCGTCTTTTATCGGCCCTTCTTCGGCGCTCTTCCAGCTTGCCCCGCTCGGCGGGGTTTCCAAGACCCATTTACCGTACAAAAGATGGCCCGTCATTTTCTGGTGGATCAAAATCGTCGTGTTGCCGGAAAGATGAATCAGGATATTTTTTCCTTTTCTGGATAGATTCAGGATTTTTTCGCCGACAACTTTCTTTTTAAAATCTTCGAACTTATTTTTTCTGAACAAATTTTTCGCGTCGGTCAAAACATCCAGGAGCTTCAACCCTGGCAAAATCTTTTGCAAATCATTTACTATGGTCTCAACTTCGGGAAGTTCAGGCATGATAAATAAATAAAAATTTAAAAAGCAAAATGAAAAATTTTGGTATCCCGCTTTAAGCGGGATTGGTTTTTATTTTAACCTCCGAGTTATTTTCCAAGTAACTTTAACGCCGCTTTGATCTTGTTGTTTACTCCTTCTACGTCGCCAGGCAAGTTTTTGAGCGCTTCGCGGGCCTCATTCGCCGAGTAACCGAGAGATTGCAGGGCGCCGAGAATGTCTTGCTCGTCTTTGAATATAGCTGCTCCTCCCTCCGTCATCTCTCCCATCTTGTCTCTCAGTTCGATTATGACTTTTTCCGCCGTTTTCTTGCCGATGCCGGAAACTTTGGTGAGATAAGCGGTTTCCCCGCCCGCGATGGCCTTTTTGATCATATCCACCGGGGCGATGCTCATTATGCCGAGCGCCGATTTGGGACCCACGCCGGAGACCTGGATCAATTTTTCAAAAAATTCCAGCTCAGCGTAATTCTCGAAACCATATAATTCCATAGCATCCTCGCGCACCTGCAGGTGAGTCCATATCTTTATCGTTCCTTCGCTCTTTCTGAGAAGGTCAGGCAAGACAAAAACTTTGTAACCCACGCCGTTTACGTCGATTATCAAAAACTTGCCGCTCCTGAGTTTTGTTTTACCTTCCAAGCAAGAGATCATGGTTGTCTTCCATAATAGACAGTATCTTTAAGATAGTCCAGGATCTTGATCACGTCGTCCTCCCGCTGCTGGCTTCTGAAAACCGCGACAACGATCTTCCTCTCGTTGAATTCAGCCAAGGGAAGAGAAAAAATTCCGGCGAAAGTTTTTCGCGCCGCTTCGGTATAACCTGTTTTGCCCCCGTCAAAGTTTCCGAAAGAAATGAACTTATTGCTATTGGTCCATTTTTTTGTTCCCGCGGTCCCTTCCTTCAATTTTGTTATTTCAAGGATGTGCCTTTTCCCTTTATGCAGATAGGAAATAAATTTAAAGATGTCGGACGGAGTAGACAAGTTTTTCTCCGACAAGCCGCTGGGATCGGAAAAGGACGTATCGAGCAGGCCTATAGCTGCGGCCTTTTGATTCATGCCGCGGATAAAATTCGCTCTTCCCCGGAAGTCGGCAATCGCTTCGGCCGCCGTGTTGCTGGATTGCAGAAGAAGGGGATAGATAAGGTCGCCGACAGAAATTATTTCCCCTTTGGAAAGTCCGCTGATGTTGTAATTTTCATAATCAAGGTCGTTTGGAACGGCCGTTATCTTGGACTGGTCTATGGTCTCAAGGGAGGCCAAGGCGGTCATAAGTTTAGTGATGGATGCTATGGGATACTTTTCATCCTTATTTTTCTCCAGAATTATTTCTCCAGTTTCAGCATCGGCCACGAGATAAGCTTCGGCGGAAAGGCGAGGAGACTTGATCGATACTTTTGAAGAATAATAAGAATTGTCGTTGAACTGATCAAAGTTCAAAGAAGAATTTGTTATGTAGATGGGCGTCTCGATCTCCGCGAAAGCGAAAACCTTTTCCGAATCCTCCGTTGAGAGTCTTATGCATCCGCCGGAATATCCTTCATAAACCGGCGTGCCGTCTTTGAAGTATGGCCATCCGTGAATGAAAAAATTTCCAAAAAATTGGATCGAGTTCGGCATCCAAACCCCGCCGATTGAGGAAAAGTGCTCTTTTTCCTTCAATAAGACGGCGTATTCTCCGGTCGGCGTTTCCCAAGGAGAGCCCGGTCTTCCTTTCGATCTTATCTCAAGCGATTCTTTAAGTTTGCCGTCCTGGTAAAGCGAAATGGTCATTTTGCTAAGATCGGCCTCTATGTACTTTCCGGAATTTTTTGGAGGGCCGGACCGGTCTTGAAAGATGTTCCCCAAGGCTATCTTCGATGTCTTGCCCACAAGCCCCATGGCTTCCTTGCCAATCTCTTTGACGGCGGCTTTTTGGAGACTTTTTGCTTCGTAAACGATCGGCTTGCCAAACGAACTCGCGAACCTTAGCGTTTCTTTGACTCCGGCATTAGTCAGTTGAGCTACCATTATCCCGCTGGCGATGGCAAGGGTTACCCAAAACAAGTAAGATAAAAAAGAATGTTTTTTCATATCGATAAAGACATGACCATTCTATCATCCTTGCCTTTTTTTAAAAAGTTGCTATAGTTGTTATGTTTCCTTCAGTCATTTTAATTTTTGATTTTGTCCGCCGGCTGGCGGATTGACTGAGCGGAGCGGTGGAACATGCCAATAACAGCATCAGCAAAAAAGGCCTTGCGCCAATCGTATAAAAGAAGGGAGTTTAATCTTAAACGGCTTAATGAGATGAAAGCCGCTGTTAAAGACACCCGGAAAACCAAAACTGAAAAACCGGAAGAGGCGGCGAAATCTCTCTCTGCCGCTTATAAAGCGATAGATAAAGCGGCCAAAAGAGGAGTCATCAAAAAGGGCGCCGCGGACCGCAAAAAATCCCGCCTCGCCAAATTCCTGGCAAAGAAAAGTTAATCTAACCCAGTTTATTTTAAAAACACCCGGCCAAAAGAGGGTGTTTTCTTCTCGCCCGGCAGGCTCTATGCCCTCAAGAGGAATTGAACCTCTGTCTCAGCCTTCGCAGGGCTGTGCTCTATCCGTTGAGCTATGAGGGCTTTAGCTTCTCCAATATATAGGTTAAGTTTGGGTTTTTCAAACCACAGGGAGGATCTAACCAACCTAAAAGCTAATTTTTACAACTTAATTCCTAAAATCAGAACTTCAAAAATCGGGCGATCGAGGCGAAGAGAGGCTCATGGATCTTTTTTTCCTTGATATATTTCAAAAGATATGCCCGTACTTCTTCAGGGTCGGCATGCCCCAGTTGGATCACGATATGAGTGGCGAATGTTTTTTTTGAATCCAATAAAAGTTCCTTTCGTCCGGGCCCGTACTCTACCCAAAAAGCGTTTAAATTTTCGTAAGTTAATTCCCGGTTGCCGATTGTTATTCCGCCGGGGTTTAATTCGATATCCACGAGGTTCGGTTTCCTTGCTCCGAAGATGGCCAGTAAAAAACCCGAAAGAACCACCAAAACGGCAAAAAGGAAATTGCCAAGGATAACAGCCGCGAACGTAAGAGCGACGATGATGATGCCAAGCGCCCAATACCATTCCGGCGTTTTCTCGTGATGCTCGTATTCCGGCGCGCTCCATTTGAATTTTAAAGAATTTTGCATTAAGGTTTTATCGTGTTTTCGCATCCCGGATTGTAACCGATGATGCTGTCGGTCTCCAGACAGAAGGTTATCAGGAAGTCCGTCCCGTCTGACTCGTATTTGTACGCGTAAGCCGAGGTCGGGGAAGTGTAAAGCGGGTCTGTCGGAACGGCCGCGATGGTATTTTGTGATTCAAGAGCTTGGGACATATCATCGCTCCCCGTTACCAGACCTTCATAAGAAGGATATGTTCCCGCTTGATTTTGGTAAAGGTTGAGGGCTTTGGCGATTTCCTTCATATGCGACATTCTTTGAGCGTCCCGCTGCTTCATTTTAACATTTGAAATGCTCAAGACGGCGATGGACGAGATCATTCCGATGATTGCCAAAGAGACCAGTAATTCTATCAAAGTGAAACCAACATTTTTTCGCATATTATTTTTCGACATAAGAATATAGGGTTATTATCGCATAATTAATTATAATATATTATACTACCAAAAGTCATTATGGAAAAATTTTATCTGACAACGCCGATATATTACGCTTCTGGAAGTCCTCACATAGGGCATGCTTTCGCCGTTATTTACGGAGATGTCATTGCCAGAAGAAGCAGGACTCTCGGCCGGGATGTCTTTTTTTCTGCCGGCTTGGACGAGTATGGGACAAAGATAGAAGAGAAGGCGAAAAAGGAAAACAAGGAACCGCGGGTCTTCGTGGACGAAGTGGCGAAAAATTATATTGAAGCCTGGGAGAAATTAGGCATAGGTTACAGCCGGTTTGTCCGAACCACATCGCCGGAGCACAAGGACGGTGTTTTGGATTTCGTAAAAAGATTGAAGGAAGCCGGAGATATATATGAAGGAGAATATTCCGGACTGTATTGCGTCGGTTGCGAAAACTTCGTGCTGGAAAGAAATTTGGTGAACGGTCTTTGCCCGGATCATCTTGTTCCGCCGCGGCTTATAAAAGAAAAAAATCACTTTTTTAATCTAAAAAAGTATTTGCCGGAGATAAAAAAGAGGGTGGAAAAAGGAGAGATAATAATTACGCCCGAAAGCCGGAAGAACGAAACGCTCGGAATAATACAGGCGGGAGTCCCGGATTTCTCGATAACCAGAGAAGGTCTTAAGTGGGGGATACCTTATCCATTCGACGCGAATCAGACGATATATGTCTGGGCGGACGCTCTCATTAATTATGCCACAGCTTTGGGGTATCCCGCGGAGGAAAATTTCAAAAAATACTGGCCGGTTGATCTTCACATCATCGGCGCTGATATAAATAAATTCCATTCGATCTATTGGCTGGCCATGCTTATGTCGGCAGGCTTGGAATTGCCGAAGGAGATTTTCATCCACGGGCTTTTCACTGTGAACGGACAAAAGATGAGCAAGACCTTGGGCAATATCATCGATCCTCTGGATTTGGTAAAGCGTTTTGGCTCGGATGCGGCGAGATATTTGCTCCTTTCCCAGTTTCCCGCTTCCGAACACGGAGATGTAAAAGCCGAAGAGTTTGACAGGAAATATAACAGCGATTTGGCCAACGGGGTGGGAAATTTACTGGAAAGATCATTTACCATGATGATCGATTATCGCGGCGGCAAGATAGTCAAAGGAAAGGTCGACCCCAAGATCAAAGAGGCTGCGGAAAAAACGGAAAAACTTTTCGGCAGTCATTTTGAAGCTCATAAACTCTATGAGGCTCTTGCCGATGTTTTTACTTTTATCAAAACACTGGACGTGTATATAAATGAAGAGAAGCCATGGGTATTAAGCAGGGGGGAAGGCGGTCAACAAGAAAAGCTCGATGACATTTTAGGATCTCTGTTGTTCGGCATAGAAAAAATTATCTTTTGGTTGAAACCGTTTATGCCCAATAAGGCAAAAGAGACGGAGGTTTTTTCGAATAAACTTTTGAAAGGAGAATTGAAAAAAGGAGATAAATTGGGCTTATTTAAGAGGATTTAAAAAAAGCGACTTATCCACAACTTTAAAGTTGTTGTGTTTTAGGATTTTAGTGATATTATTTCTCATTAGCGAGACGACACTCCGCAAATTCGGAGAAAGTCAGACTAACATTACTAGTTAAATAAATTTAAATTTCCTCTCTTGAAAATTGGAAATTGTAAATTGAAAATTGACAAAATGGTTCCTCAAAAAGTTTTTTTCACTAAAGGGGTGGGGAGACACAAAGACTATCTTCAATCTTTTGAGCTGGCGTTAAGGGATGCCGGGATCGAAACTCAAAACCTGGTCACTGTCTCCAGCATCTTTCCGCCGGGATGCAAACGCATCTCCAAGGAAGAGGGCGTTAAGTACATGAAGGCCGGATCGATCCGGTTCTGCGTCATGAGCCGCAACGCCACAAATGAGCCTAACAGGCTCATTGCCGCTTCCGTGGGATTGGCTATACCAAAAGACAGCAATCAATACGGTTATCTAAGCGAGCATCATTCCTTTGGCGATACCGAAGGACGAGCGGGAGATTACGCGGAAGATTTGGCTGCCACTATGCTTGCCACCACTTTAGGCATAGAGTTTGACTCGAGCAAAGCCTGGGACGAGAGAGAAGAGCAGTATAAAGCGAGCGGCAAATTCATCACCACTTCCAATATCACCCAAACGGCCCAGGGACACAAAGACGGTCTATGGACGACGGTGCTTGCCTCAGCCGTATTTGTCCTCGAAGGAGAACAGCCGAACGGGAATTAAAGCGTTTGCGGACGAAACAAGTAAAAATCAGCCCGCTAACAGCCGGGCTGATTTTTTGGAGGAGATTTAAGCATCAGCGAAAAGCTTACTTGTCGTCTGGAAAAATTCTTTGCGTATAGCGTCGTAACGAAAACGCCATACATCAATAACTAAAATAATCAATGGAAACTCCCATTCATCGCGAGAGTGCCTCCTTAAAAAAACTTTTTTCCCAAACTCGGAGCTTTTTATCTGTATGAAAATTTTTTCGGGTCGGGCGTATGTTTCCGCGACAAAATCTATGCCAGCCTTATCTTCGTTTGGGGTTCCTCGTCTTATTTTTTTAAGCCATCTTGGCTTTTCAAAGTGTTCCAGATAAAAAGCTTGGTAAAACCTTTCCTCGGTCTGTTTGCCTTTTAACCACCCTATATAACCTTTGACGCGAGAATAGTGCCGCCGCCGTTTCCTTGATAGTCTAGACAACTTTCATCTCCTTAAAAATTTTTTAGAAATAAGTTAAGGTACTGCCTATGGTTACATTAAACTACAAAAAAGTTTTCAAATCCAATCCCAGGCTGTGGATAAGTTATTCGCTATGCTCATTACGGGCTACTCGGGTATGGTACCCAGAGCTTTAAGCCTTGTAAGGGTATTATAGCACGTCTGGAGGCAACAAATTAAGGCATGCGGGTCGCGGTTTGGCTTTCTCAAAATGCGACAAATGCGACAGTCCCGTGCCCACAGCTACTAGTTTGGTAGTTTGTGGATTTTATTAAGCAAATTATGGGCTTGTTTAGTAAAGTCGTTTAAAATAACTTCTCCGATCTCAGCGATTTTCTCCTTCTCCTCACCTAGGGCAATAACCATCCACAACGAGTGCATAAATCCATTTCTTTGGGTGCCAACGACCTCTAGATCAAACTTTAGACTGTATTCATCGTTTGGATACAGTTCAAGATATTTACCCTTAAGCTTGCCGAAGGTTTTTGAATTGAGGTTCTTATTTGCTTCTTCTAAAGCATCTTCTCTATCATCTATGTGCGGAAGTTCTGGGAGATGTAACTTCAAAAAAAGAAGCATCTCAATCATCTGGTATGTCAAAAACAGATCTATGACTTGATCCTGATGTTTCTGTATAAACTCTTTTGCGTACTCAATTTTCATTATTTTCTTCAACTACTGTAAATTTTAAATGATCCAAAATTTTATATCCCTTCAAATGCTCATACGGATCAACGAACCGATACCACTTCTCTGTGGTGAACCAATCCTTGCCGTCCTTTCTTGTTTTTACTGACCTCGATTCGACTAACTTCTTTGGAGGCAAAAATTCTTTATTGTCTTCCAAAAGGAAAAGCTCGACATGTACTCCTTTTCCATAATGACTTACTACGCGAGGCTTGATAATCCCTTCCTTGATCCATTTTCTTAATACGGGGCCTTTGAGGTTGAAGTAATGATCGAGTTCAAACTTGCTATACCAACTGTCCTCGTCTTTAGCTAGAGATGCTGGGATCTCTCCATCATCAATAGCCTTCTGGCAGACAAGACATTTTATTCCGAACTCATCATACCAATTATCACCCTCTTTAGTGCTGTCGTGACAAATCGCACATCGATAACCAACTCCATCGAGATGGAATCCCTTTGGGTTTGCTTTAAGTTTTTCTTCACGCACTTTATCTTTCTCTTTCCACTCATCTACAAACTTAGCTATCTGCTGAAGATTCCACTTTTCCTCTTGAAATTTCTTACCTTCCTCATCGGTCATACAAAATCGATCTCGATCCTTTGCAAAGTTTTCATCGATACCCTCATCTTTTTTATGCTTCCATACCATCTCATCAGATTCAGAGTATCCACATTTAGAGCAAGTACGAGTAGTGATCAGCTTCTCGCCATTGTCATCCGCTTTCTGATCAAGTGATGTATCGCACTTAGGACAAAGGATTGGTTTTACCCTCCATTCTTCACCATCAGAAAAGAAAGCTCGTCGCGGTAGACATTTATTTGGACAGTCATACATGAATAAGACACGATCCGGCTTATCTATTTCAGACCACAATTCCTTAAAAGTCGGCTTTAACCTATTCCGACATGTAAAACAGCGTATATCTTCAGGTGCTTGTGCAGATTCATATAATTCATCTTTCCTTCGGTCGGTTTCCATCCATTCCTGTACCGTCTTTTCCTTGTTCAGATACCGTTCTCCCATCTCCATGTGGAGATACCATTTCATCGCGAATTTCTTAACCCCCCTCGCTTCTTCCTCGGTTATTCCTTCGGCTAAAGGATGATCTGTGTCTTTGTTTTTGAAAGACCGCTCTGCCCGACGGCATATATCAACCGTGTGCCGGTCGTAAAGATCTGAATAGTATTGTTGAGATTTAAGATGGATCATTTATTTCATTAGTTCCCATGAAACCCTTTTATATCGGGAATTTTTTGGATTGTAACTATTGTCACTATAAGTTTTCACTTTTCTCTTGGAAAGATCTCCTACAGCAATCAATTTGTATTTGTTGTCTTTCAAATATTTTTTTAAATACTTCGTCTTCATTAAAAGAATATGACCATTGACCGGTACCCCAAATCCTGGACACTTTAGTTCTCTCTGATTATCGGCTAATTAGAGTAGAATAATGTCATGGAAAACAATCAAATAACTTATGTCGG
>QZIU01000004.1 GCA_003599625.1 Candidatus Parcubacteria bacterium | reverse complement strand
GTTTTTCATAATGCCATCATTTTACCAAAAAAACGGAATTTAGCGGAGAAAAGTTCAAAAATAATTGAAATTTTAAAGTTAATTATTCAACAAAGCCATAAAATTTTATAAAAATGAACAAAAAAATTTTTGCGGGTATAATTTTTTCTCTGATGTTTGGCGGGTTGATTTTTTCTTCCCTTTATTTTAGGGAAGACGGCCGGGTAATATCCGGCGCCAGGCAGGTTTACGCTTTGGTCGGCGACAAAGTTTCCAAAAGCGGGCAAATAATTCTGGAATTGCCGGAAGGTCTGCCCAAAGAAGGGGCCGAGGAGAGAATTTCCTTCGATCCGCCGATAGAAGGATCTTGGCAAGCCGCCGACTCGCCGAAGCATTTGGCATTCAAGCCCAAAAAAAGTTTAGAAACCGGCAAATATTATTCCGTCCAGCTAAGCACCGATGAAGGACTGATAAAAAAAGACTTTCAAGCCGATGAAGACCCCAAGGTGGAGAGCGTTTTCCCCGTCCGGGATGCCGAGGCGGATGAAGCTTCGGCTATTACCATGATCTTCAATCGGCCGATGATACCGTTAACCTCTCTGGAAGAGACAGAAGAGCAAAATATTCCGGTGGAGATCAGCCCCGCGACGGAAGGTAAATTCAAGTGGGTCAGTACGAGAACGCTTCAATTCATCCCCGCGAAGAAATTAAAAGGTTCTTCGGAATACCGGGTTTCCGTAAAGAAAGGTTTTATTTCCATGGACGGCCTGCCTGTTCCTCCCGTTGATCATTCCTTCAAGACCAGGTTGTTGCGATTCGAAGGGGCGACCGCGGGGATGATCAGGTACAACCAACCTGTCAGCCTAAACTTCAATCAGCCGGTTGACTTGGACAGAACGATCCAAAAAATGATCGTGAGGGATGAAGCTTCCGGGGCTGCGGTTCCGTTCGTGGCTGAGTACGATTCCTACTTGACCTACGATAAAAACAACAAACCCAAAGAAAAGGTGGTGAATCGCGGCATTGTAAATATTTATCCGGCTTCCGACCGTCTGGGACGAGCCGGACTCTGGAACTTTAACGGATCTTACAGCGTCTTTTTGGACACCGCTTATCCGCTTGACGGAGAGATAAAGCTTGAGCAAGAGATCCGCTCGAATGTTTCCGTCACGGGAATGATCGAAGGCATTGAAGCGATTTCCCAGAAGAGCGATTTTGCTTCTTTGGAGTTGTTTGATCCGGAAGGGAAGATCTCGGTCCAATTTTACGAAGAAATCGATTTGGACAGGAGTGTTATAAAAAGCAAAGGCCTGACCAAAACGGAATATGCTCAGAAGTGCGTCGAGGAAGAGGAGTTTTCTTTTGGAAAAAGCGGCGATGACTGCGAAAAGACGAATGATTTTACCAAGATCATTTTGTCTTTTAACGATTCGGAATTTGCTAAAGGAGAAGAGTTCGCGTTGATGTTCGAGAAGATAGTCAACAAGAGCGGCCAAATTCTCAACGAGACAACCGACCTCAGGACCGTCCGGGTTTATCCCGAATTGAAGATCGCTAAAGTCCAGCCGGACGGCATATCCGGCGCCAGTCTCACAAAAATGGCGATTTGTTCCAACACTCCGATCAGGGAAAAAGGCGCGGAGAATTACAAAGAGGCGATTCAGGCTGATTCGCGGTTGGTCTTTTCGCGCTGGGACGGGGCCTATCCGCAGCCGCGACATGATGGTTGGGTGGAGAAATATTGCCAACCGGGAGAGTTTGTCAGCGTGATCCGCTACGGCCTATTGCCGCAGAAGGAGTATAATATCAAACTTTTGCTGGAGGATCATTTCGGTCAGAAGGCGGGGAAAAACGTTTCTTTCCAAACAGGCCAGCCTGAACGCTTCTACCGGCTTTTCCATAATCTGCAAAAAGTCTACAACGTCACCACCCCGGACAAGACAAAACTGACTTACGCCGTCGAGAACATGGAATATGTCAATCTGGATATATGCAAAGTTGATCCTTTTACGATGCTGAAATACGCCGACAGTCGTCCGGAAATAACGGCTTCGCCGGATTCCCTGGATTGCCTGGAAAGGAAAACGGACACAATAGACCTCCCGGATGCTTACTGGGTTAACAATTACTTCCAGGTGGATATTAAGAAATATTTCGCCGATCCGTTGGGTCATTATGTTTTGTCTTTTTCTCATCCGGATTACCGCGCCGAGTGGGGGCAAAAGCGACAGTTACATGACAAAACGCTCGTCAGCGTGACGAATTTATCCGTCGCGCATAAACAGACAAGATGGACCAAATACGATCAGGCGGAAAATCCGGAGCTTGTAAAGACCGCGGCCGGACAGAAGGGTAATGTTGTCTGGGTTACGAAAATGAAAACGCTCGAAGGAGTGGGCGGCGCCGAAGTGAAGGTTTACAAAAAAGAAGGTCGCGACAGCATTGTTTTGGTTTCCGGTCGTCTTACCGGCCAGGAAGGGATAGTCGAATTTCCGCTGATCGGCGATATCGCGGGGGTGGTGGCAGCCAGCGGCGATGATACGGCTGTCGTTTCGGCAGAGACGGATTATCTTTATTATTCTTCCGCCCGGGCTTACAAAAAAGTATATATTTATTCCGACAGGCCGATTTACCGCCCCGGTCACGAGGCGCATGTCAAAGGCCTTTACCGATACAATTTTGACGGCAATTTCGAGATATTGAACGACAAGGATATAAAGGTAAAAGTCTACAATTCCAAAAACGAGTCGATCTTTGAAGCGGCGGTTCCCCCGACAAAATACGGTACGTTTGCGGCGGACTTCAGGATCCCGGACGGGGCGCCGTTGGGGACTTACCGGGTGGAAGCCATGGATTCTTACTATTACTTCGACGTGGAAGAGTATGTCGGCGCGGCCTTCGAGCTGGGAGCCGACGCGGACAAAGAAGAATATGTTTCCGGCGATACGATCAATATTGATCTTCTGGCCAAATATTATTTCGGCGTGCCGGTCGATGGCGGTACGGTGGAATACGGTTTTACCTCCCAGAATTATTATTTCGACAAGTATGCCGACGAATACTTCAACTTCGGATCGGATTGGTATTATTGTTACCGTTGCGGTTATGGCGACAGTCATATAGGCAGCGGAACAGCGGAACTGGATCAGAACGGAAAGGCAAAGATAAGTCAAAAGATAGACCTGAAAGAACTTTTCCGCGACAGGGATTTGCAAAGCAAAATAGTGACTTTCTATGCCACTGTCCGGGACAGGCAAGGGAAAAGCGTCAGCGTTCAAAAATCATTTATCGTTCACAACGGCGAATTTTACCTTGGAGTTAAAGCTAAAGAATCATTCATCGGGGAGAAAGAAGAGAACTTGATCAAAGTTAAAAGCGTGGATATCGGAGGCAAACCGTTGGCGGTCAAAGATATCACCCTGGAGGTCAATAAAAAAGAATGGAAGTCCTTCAGGAGACAGGAAGTGGACGGCGGCTATTACAACAAATGGGAAGAGGTGATAACCCCCGTTTTTAAAAAGCAGATCAAGACCGACAGAAACGGCGATTACGAAGAGGAGTTTTCTCTGAGCGAATCCGGTCAATACGAACTGAAGGTTTCAGCCAAAGACGAAAGGGGCAACGAGATCAGCGGCAAAGAAGAATTGTATGTTTACGGCGATTCGGCCGTGAGCGTCCGGCCGACCAACAACGAGAGCCTGGAAATGGAGACAAAAACAACGGAGGTCAAAGCGGGAGATAAGGCCAAGGTGATAATAAAGTCGCCATACCCGAGAGCGAAAGCCTTGATTTCCATAGAACGCGGCCGCATCTTCGAATACCGAGTCGCGGAGATAAACAGAAATCTCTTCGACTTCGACTTCGATGTCAGGGAAGAACACATCCCCAATGTTTTTGTCAGCGCCGTTTTGATCTCGCCGGATCCGGAAGTGAGGTTCGGGCAACTGGAATTTATGGTGAACAGAACGCGCAAAGAGCTTAGCATTGACGTGAGGCCGAACAAAGACTTCTATCTGCCCGGCGAGAAAGTGACTTTGGATATAAAAGCGGCGGATAGTTCCGGCAGTCCTGTTTCCGCGGAAATATCGGTAGCGGTGGTCGATTTGAGCGTGCTTGCTCTGAAAGGCAACCCCAAGAAAGATCCGGTGGTGTTTTTCTACGACGGTTTCCCGTTAGCGGTCAGCGCGGCCAGCAATCTAAAGAATGTTCTTCAGCAAATGGACATACCGAGCGGCACAAAAGGAGGGGGAGGAGGCGGTCCGGCCGATCTTGCGACCAAAAAAAGAGGAGAGTTCCGCGATACCGCTTTCTGGACGGGCAGTATGGAAACGGACAAGTTCGGCCACGCCCAGATTTCTTTTACGCTGCCTGATAATCTTACCAGGTGGCAGATAGAATCTTTGGGCATAACGCAAGACACGAAGCTGGGAGTAAGGTACAACGAAGTGGAAGCTAAGAAAAAGTTGATGCTCACGCCGATAGAGCCGAGGTTTATCATTCATGGCGACGAGTTCTATATCGGCGGCAAGATTTTTAACGAGACGGGGGAAACGCAAAAGATAGCCGTGGAGTTAACCAGTTCTTCCCTGGAGCTGACGGGCAAGACAAAAGAAACTTTTTCCATCAAAAACGGAGAAACGGAAACCGTCTATTTTCCCGTCAAGGCTCCGGAAGGCAAGGATTCGGGAAGGCATGATTTCACGCTTTCGGCCAAAGCGAAGGACTATGAAGATACCGTGGAAAAAAGCATTCCCATAAAACGCAACGAGACGTACGAAGCGGTGGCGACGGCCAATCACACCGATGAAGACGCGGCTCAGGAGTATATTTATATCCCCGAGAATGTTTTAACCGACAAAGGCGGTTTGATCATAAAAGGGAATGCCACGCTGGCCGTTTATCTGTCAGACGCGCTCAAATACATGGCGGAATATCCTTACGGATGCAGCGAGCAGTTGGCCAGCAGGATCAGCACCCTGGCGATTTTGAAGAAAGGTTTATTGCCGCAACAGGGGGACTTGCCGGAAATAGACTTCGAGGGAAAAAAATACACCATTGATGAAGCGGTTAAGTTGGGTTTGGAAAAGATCTACGCCAGCCAGAAGGTTTCAGGCGGTTTTGCTTATTATCCAGAGCTTGAAGAGAATTTCAGTCTGACGGTCCACATCCTTAACACGCTCAGCGACGCGAAAGAAGCCGGTTTTAAGGTAAGAGAAGGGTCACTGACCAATGGGGCGAAATATCTTGCCGATCATATGACCGGCAAAGGAAAGGAAATGGCGAAGGATACCAGAGTTGATTCTTTGGTAAACGTTTTGTACGTTTTTTCCCGGCTGGAGACGCAGCCGGACAAGGCGCTTGAGCTAAGGATGGAACTGACGCGCCTGGCGGATGTCGCTTACATCAGCGACAAAATGAGTTCCGGCTCCCTGGCTTACTTGGGCGTTCTTTCAGCGAAAAATTATCCGGAGGAATTCAAGAGGAGAATAATGAAGAGCCTTATAAACAGAGTGGATATTGATTCCCGCGGCGCTTATTTGAAATCGGGCGGAAAAATTTCCCTGGATTTTTGGGAAACGCCGGTAAAAAACACGGCCTTGATGATAAAGGCCATAACGGCGCAAAAATATGAATACGGCGAGACGGATCGCCTGATGCGGTGGCTCTTGGCGGGGCGAAGCAAAGACGGAGCCTGGGGTTCGACAAACGCCACTTTAGCGGTCATCGACGCTTTCGCGGATTACTTGGCATGGAAGAAGGAAGCTGAAGCGGATTATGAAACAACCCTCAAGCTGAACGGTCAGTTTCTGGATAAATTTGATTTCAACAAAGATACCGTATTTAAAACGTTCGAAAAGTTTCTGCCTGTAAGCTCGTTCAGGACCAACGTCGCGGAGAAGATTTCCTTCGAGCGGATGAACCGGTCGGACAACAAGGCGAATTTCTATTATGACATGGGGCTGAAATATTATCTGCCCATAGAGCAGGTGGCTGCCCGGGACGAAGGCTTCAGCATCGAAAGAAATTTTTACGCTCTATCCGACAAAGAAGCGGCCAATCCGCTCAAGACCTTCAAGGTCGGGGATGTGATTCGCGCCAGGCTGAAAATCACCACGCCCAAAGAACGCTCGCTTGTAGCGGTGGAAGACTTCATTCCGGCCGGAACGGAACTGATAAATTTCAATCTGGAAACGGAAAAAATGATCATGAATGATGATCGGTCCGATTTTGACGGCGGCTATGGGGGAGCTGGGGGGAGAGCCGGGCGAACGGCGCTTGGCAAGGCGGGCGGGATTTTGAGCAAAATGTTCGGCGCGGCCATAGCCGTGAAAGAAGAAGATTTTAAGGGAAAGGTTGTTTACGCGGAAGATATCATGAGGTCGGCTGCTGACCTTGACTTCTCTCCCGACTTCAAGGAATTGCGGGACGACCGGTTGTTCTTGTTTAAAGAATCTCTTTCCCCGGGGGAGTATGTCTACGATTATTATCTTAGAGCCGTCGTGCCGGGAACATTCAGGCATCTTCCCGCGGTCTCGGGCGAAATGTATTTCCCGGAGAACTTCGGACGCGCGAAAGGAGATCTCTTTGAGGTAAGACTGTGAGGTTTGATGAACTCCATAAAGCCGGTCGAAGGGATATGCCGCTAAGCTGGCTTCGGTTACTCTTCGACAAAAATAACTATTGTTTCTGCTTCCCCTGATGAGGACGCTTCTAATTCGTATTTGCCGGGTTTTCCGGGGGAAAAGAAAGAGTTTTGACCGGAGGAGAGAAATTCTCCGTTGGCGCGCCAGACGGCCGGCCTTTTGGACTTTAGCGGAATTTCCATTCTTTCGGAAAAAAGAAAATTATCCTGATCATGGGGAGAGATGATGAGATTATTATCGCGCTCAATAAGAAGATTGGTTGATTTTTCGATATTGTCGCCTGGCAGTCCGTAACTTAATTTGCCGGAAGAGTCGAGGCTTTTAAGTCTGGCGAAGTCAAACGGCGTTTTTTTGTTGTAGGGGGAATTTATTATCAACTCCATGGCTTCATGCCAGATCTTTCCCGCCCCGGACTGGCCGCTCAGCTGCTTCAAAGGTTTGTTTTCCGCGTTTCCTAGCCACACCGCCACAAGAAAATCGGGTGTATAACCGATTGTCCAGCTGTCGTGATAATCCCTTGATGTCCCTGTTTTGACGGCATAGTTGTCTTGGGGCAAATTGAGATTGCTTTTCAGTCCGAATTGTTCCACTCCCAGTTTGCGGTCGCTAAGTATTTTGGTGACAAGCTGGACATATTCAGGTTCGGAGATCTTTTTTTCTTGATCGGCCCCGCTCATCGGCGAAAGGTATTTGCCGTTATTCTTAATTAGCGTCAGCGGTCTCAGCGTCCCGGCGTTGGGGAAAATGGAGAGGTAGTGACTAAGGGTCAGGATATCCATTTCCAGGCCGCCCAAAGCGATGCCGTATTGGTAACTTTCCAGTTCCTGGATCGGGTGGAACATCATGTCGCGTTCCAAAAAACGATAAAATTCCGGAAGACCGACAAACTCAAGTGTTTTAACCGCCGGAACGTTCAGACTGTTGGATAACGATTCTTGAAGAGAAACTATTCCGCGGTATTTGCCGTCGTAGTTTTTGGGGTAGAGGGGAAAGCCCAGCGAGACGGGGTATTTGTACTCGCGGTCATCAACGAGGCTATAAGGCCGCAGACCCTTTTTAAATCCTTCCAAATAAATGAACGGTTTTACGGTGGAACCGATGGGCCTTGGCTCGGTTGCCATATTGATCATACTGCCATCCTGGGCAATCTTGGGATTAGGGCTGCCCACTAAAGCCAGGATCTCGTTTTCCGGCAGTTTTATGACGACTATCGCGCCGTTCTTGGCGCCTGATTCGGTTGCGAAAGCAATGTTTCGGCTTAAAATATCTCTAAGCTTTTCCTGCAGTTCCAGATCGATGGTTGTGTGGCAGGTCTTCTTTGGGCAATCCGCCTTGAGACTGTTTAGTTCGAATTCAGCTTCGCTGAAAATAAGATTGTTCCTGGCGGGCATGATCCTGATCTCGTCAAGGTTGACCGCGATGTTGAACTTTTCAGCCAAGCGAAGGATTTCCTTCCCATTCTTTTCTTTGCTCGGGTTAGCCGCGCTCGGACTGGAAAGCGTGGCCAAAAGGGCCAAGATCTCTCCATTAGTAAGCTCCTCGCCGGAAGCTGTCTTTCCGAAATATAACCGGGAGGCGGTTTCCAGTCCTTGCATCTGGTTACCCATATAAACACTGTTAGCATACATTTCCAAAACCCTTTCTTTCCCGGCATAGATTTCCAAAGAGATGGCGTAAAGGCCTTCTTTTATTTTATTCGACGGAGAACGGTCGTTCTCATTGCCCAAAAGTATTTTGGCAAGCTGCTGGGTGATGGTGCTGGATCCGCCAGCCTGTCCGTAAAGAACCTGCCTTAGCCCGGCTCGCCCCAGGCTCACGGGGTTTATCCCAGGATGGTAATAGAAATATTTGTCTTCTTTTCTGAGCAAAAGATCGCGCAAGTTGTCAGAGACGTCGCCGTAATAGGCGTAGCGACCTCTTTGATTTGGTCTGACGGCGATGATCTCTCCCTTGGAATCTTTGAAAACTTTTGATTCAAGATCCGCGTACAGTTCCTCCAGATTTTCTTTGAGAGAATGAAGATAAAGAAAAACGGCTAGAAAAAAGACGATAAGCAAAGGAATAAAGAATTCCAACCGCCGCCTGGCGCGGGTATTTTTGTGATTAATTTTTGAGACGACTCTGCTAGGCATTGCTTTATTATAACATTCTGAAAAAATCAGTATAATAAAAAATATTCCATGAATTTTTTGCTGGATGGTTTGAATGAAGCTCAGAAAAAGGTCGTCTTGCGCAAAGACGGCCCATTGTTGGTTTTGGCCGGAGCCGGTTCGGGAAAGACGAAGAGTATCAGTCATCGGATCGCTTATCTTGTCGCTCAGGGAGTGGCGCCGGAAAAGATCCTGGCCATCACTTTTACCAACAAGGCGGCGAACGAGATGAAGGAAAGAATATTTAGTCTGTTAAAAAGGCTGGAGGCCGAAATTTTGCCGGTTCCTGAAAATTTTGACGACCCTCCAGGTTCAAAGCAACCAGGCGGGACTTCAAAATTTTCAGGAACAGGCAAGCATCCTTTTATTAGCACTTTTCATACCTTGGGGGTTTATATTTTAAGAAGGAGCGGAGAAAAGGTCGGCGCGCCGAAGAATTTTTCCATCTTGGACAAAGACGAAAGTTTGTCGCTGGTCAAAGAAGCGCTGAAGGAATTAAGCATCGACCCCAAACAATTCCAGCCGAACAAAATGCAATCCATTATTTCGCGCGAAAAAGGCGATCTGATGGATTGGGAAACCTACTCCAATGAAGCGGGAAGCGATTTTTATCCTTCCATGATCGCGAGGATCTGGAAGAAGTACGAAGAACTTTTAGCCGCTCAGAAGGCTTTGGATTTCGATGATCTTGTTTCGAAGGTTGTTTTTCTTTTGAAGAAGGACGAAACGGCCAGGAATTATTATCAAAATCTATGGGATTACATTATTATAGACGAGTATCAGGATACCAACAAAAGCCAGTACGAATTATCCAAGCTCTTGTCGGCCAGGCATAAGAATATTTGCGCCATCGGCGATATGGACCAGTCTATCTACGGTTTCAGGGGGGCCGATTTCAGGAACATCATCAATTTTGAACGGGATTTCCCCAACCTTGTTTCCATCGCTTTGGAAGAAAATTACCGTTCCACGCAAAATATTCTGGAGGCGGCGGCCAAAGTGATCGAGAAGAACAAGGTTCGGAAGGCCAAGGGACTGTACACCAAAAACGTCAAAGGAGCGGAAATTTCTCTTTTTGAGGCGATGGGGGAGAACGAGGAGGCGGAGTTCGTTATTCACAAAATCAAAGAGGTTTTGGCCAGCGGCGTTTCTCCTTCGGATGTGGCGGTTTTGTTTCGGGCGAATTTCCAATCGAGAGTTTTCGAGGAGATGTGCCTCAAACATGGCGTGCCGTATCAAATGTTGGGCGTGCAGTTCTATGAGAGAAAAGAAGTAAAAGATGTTTTTGCTTATTTGCGGGCGGCGGCCAACAGGCAGGATCTTTTGAGCATCAAAAGAATAATAAATGTTCCTCCGCGGGGATTGGGTAAGGTTTCTATCGCCAACAAGTTCGCGGGCAAGAAATTGCCGCCGGCCGCGGAAAAAAAGTTTCAGGAATTTATGGACTTGCTCGATTCGATAAATAAAGCCGGGTTAAGCAAGAAAACCTCCGAAGTTGTCGCTTTTGTCTTGAGAGAAACCGGCATGGAAAAATTTCTGGAGGAAGGCGACGGCATCGATCAAGAGAGGCTTGAGAATGTCAAAGAACTGGTCTCTATCGCCACCAAATATGATCATTGCGACCCGCCGGAAGGAACGGATAAGATGCTTGAGGACGCGGCCTTGATGAGCGCGCAAGATTCGATGGATATGTCCGGCCAAGCCAAAAAAGAAACGATAAGATTAATGACGGTTCACGCCGCCAAAGGGCTGGAGTTTAAAAATGTTTTTATTGCCGGCCTGGAAGAAGGCCTTTTCCCGCACAGCGGCTTTGGGGACAGGAGCGGGGAGCGGGATGAAGAGGAAAGAAGGTTGTTTTACGTGGCCGTAACAAGGGCGAAAGAAAAACTCTGGCTTTCTTTCAGTGTCATCAGAACCGTCTTCGGCAGCAAACAGATGAACATGCCGTCGAGATTCTTGAGCGACATCCCTGATCATCTCTATAAAATGGAACAGTTTAAGTTTCAGCCGGAGGATGTGATACGGTATGAATAGGCCAAAAAAATCTCTCGGACAGAATTTCTTGAAATCATCGGCCATTGCGCGGGAGATTGTTGAGGCTGGCGAAGTTGGCCCGGATGATATTGTGCTTGAAGTCGGCCCCGGAAGGGGAATTTTAACGGAAGAGCTACTCAAGAAAGCTCAAAAAGTGATCGCCGTGGAAAAAGACGAAGAGCTTGCTGAATATTTAGCAGTTAAGTTTGAAAACAATCCCAAACTGCAAATTGTTAAAGGTGATGTTTTGCGTTTTAATCCATCAAGTTACAAGTTACAAGTTACAGGTTACAAGATCATAGCTAATATTCCTTATTATATAACTTCTCGATTTCTTAGGACTTTCCTGGAAGATCAGCCGGAAGGATCGCAGCCTTCTTTGATGGTTCTGATGGTGCAAAAAGAAGTGGCGGAGAGGATTGTGGGGCAGATGAAGCCTGGAGTAAAGCAAAATTTTTCGCGCTTTACCCTTCCGCGAAGCGCGGTGGGCCCGCCCGCCACGCAAGACAGCTCGCTGGCGTTGCGGGCGGGCTCCGACAAAAACAAAGAAAGTCTCCTTTCCATCAGCGTTAAGGCCTATGGAAGGCCGGAAATTATCAAGAGAGTGCCTGCAAGTTTTTTCTCCCCGCCGCCGAAAGTTGATTCGGCGATTCTAAAGATATCGGGTATTTCCAAAGAATTTTTTGAGGATATCGGCGAAAAATCCTTTTTTGCGACGCTTAAAAAAGGGTTTGCCCAAAAAAGAAAGATGCTTATCAATAATTTGGAGATGAAACCCGAGGATTTTGCCACTTGCGGCATTCCTCCCAAATCTCGCGCGGAGGATTTGTCGCTCGAAAATTGGAAATGTCTGACTTCTAAGTTTTCCACAGGCAATCCTATCTGGACAAGCTAAAAAAATGGTATAATGAACTACGGTATCGAGCCGTTACCTTGGCATACTTACCGAACAAAAAAATATTGGGACTGATCGTCTTAACTCTCATAATTTTCGGGGGTTGGTTTTACTTTTCCAAACAAAAAAACAATCAGATCAATTACGAAAACGAGAAGGCCGAGCCTTTGGTGGTCGCCCGGGCGCAAAATAGCGACTTCGAGCTGGATTCGGACGGCGACGGTCTCAAAGACTGGGAGGAGTTGCTTTGGAAAACGGATCCTAAAAAAGCCGATACCGACGGCGATGGCGCGACGGACAATGAAGAGATTGCCCAGAACCGCGATCCGCTAAAACCGGGGCCGGATGACAAGATTTCTAAAATGGAAGACCTGGTGGCGGCAAGTGAAAGAAAAACCGAGGAAGAGCAGACGGTAACGGCCGGCTACGCCAAAAAGTTTTTGAGCGCCTATTTGATGCTCAAGAGAGAGAAGGGAGAACTTACGGCGGAGGACAAACAAGACCTGGTCGAGAGCTTCATGGAAAATGTGGGAACTATCCAGTCGCCTGATAAATATAAAGTCTCTGATTTAAAAACAATTCCTTCTGTCGCAAGTAATATTGCCGGTTACGCGGAGACGATGAAAAAGCTGTTTATTACCGATACGCAAGATTTGACAGATATAACAAAGCTTTATAACAATTTCCTTGCCTTTTTGTATGACGAATCTTCCGATGGAGACGGTTCAATCTCCGACTATGTTGACGCTTTCAGCCTCGCTGCCGATAATTACAAAAACACGGGGAAAACTTTATTGGCCCTCCAGGTTCCGGACGGGGCAAAAAACGCCCATTTGGAAGTTGTGAACGCGTTTAATAACATTTCGCAGGCTTTGATGATCATGGCCGAGGCTCACAGGGATCCGATAAAAGCGATGATGGGGCAAAAATTATATGACGAACAAATGCAAAGAGGCTACGACGCCTTGCTTCTAATACAAGATTTTTTCGATGAATATGAAATCGTTGTTTTTGAATAATTTTAAGAAATACACGGTTGTTTTATTGCTGGTTGCTTTTGGTTTTAATTTATTTTTTTATGATGTCAGCAAAGCAACGGGAGCGCCAGCTCAAGAGCCTACGCAGCAATTGGGTTGGTGGAAGAGCTTTACAAAATTTGTCAGCGATAAATGGTACCAGGCCTGGGACCTGAAACAAGGAGAAGCCCTGACCGCGAAAGAATATATTTTTGATCCCATAGCTTGGACGGCGGCCAATGTGATAATCGACAAATTCGGAGACGCCATGGTGGATTGGATAAGAAGCGGATTCCAAGGCAGTCCGATGTTCTTAAGCGATCCGGAGGGATTTTTCAAAGACACAGCCAACGACTTCAGCGGAGCTCTGATTGACGCTTTGGACATGGAGTGGCTGTGCCAGCCGCTGGGAAAGCTGAATATAAATCTGGATTTCTTTTTTCCGGGAACGGACAGGACAAAGTATGAATGTACTTTCAACGATGTCGCCGATAACTTTGAAAATATAGCCAACAGAGACGACCTTAGCGACTGGATCAGCTTGAACGTTGATACTCATAAACAAAACATAGTCAGGGTCTTTGGTCGCGATTATAGAAACGGCGGGTTGCTGATGTGGCTTAACAGTTCAAATAAAAAGAACAACGATCTTGGCAGAACATTGCAAGTCGCTTCGGACGCTTACATGGGCGTGAGCATGAGGGTTGGGAATGAAAAATTTGGTCTGGGCTTAAATCAAGGATTTTTTGGGGTAAAAAAGTGCGTTGAGTGGAGAGACAATACTAATAACGTTAATCAAGACCTATTAAATCCTAGTCCTTCCGGTTCATTTTCTTACGATGCGGGGAATTTGGCCAGCGAAAGAAAATGTGTGAAATACGAAACAAAGAGTCCCGGCCAGCTGGTCCAGGATCAGCTCAAGAGCGTTGGGGGGAAAGATTTATCCAGGCTTCAAATCGCCGATGAGATCAACGAAATCATCGGAGCATTGGCCAGCACGATGATCGGCTGGCTCCTGACCGGAGGCAATGATGGAGAAGGTGTAACCGGTTATGATAAGGATGCCGATTATTCCGGCAGCAACAGGGATCATTATGGCAATTTAACGAAAGGCCAGCAGGTCCTAAAGAAAAAAACAAACATATCTGAACAAATTCAGGATATTAAAAGCAACGAGCAGCAATACAGCAAGAGTTTGAGCAATTACGCGGAGAGTCTTTACGATGCCAAGGATGGTCTTGAAAAGATCCTGGACAAGCTTGAGTGTATCTATGCCACCAGCACCAATGACACGGCTTATGATTATGAAAACTGCGATGACGACATTGAGGAGGTGGGGAAGAACTTGTCGGTTTTAGACAAAGATGGCGATGCTTTGCAATCCGATATAAGCAGTGTTTCTTCAGCCGTAAGCGGGATAGATAATCGCATAGGGACATTTCACGCTACTTATGGGGAAAACGCCACTTCAACATCCGAACAGGTGGTAGACTTATTTGACGAATTCCAAAATAATGTGATGAACGCCGAGGGTTTGGCTAAAATCAAAGGCATAATTCAGGAATATTGCTATTCCTTTAATAAAAACAACAAGACAGGCAAAATTTGCGGATTGTTTGCCGATAAATACGGCGAAGGCATGGAAATTCACCTAAGCGCTGAAAACAATCCTGTGTTAACGGACAACTCGGGAGAAATAAAGACAAAAATTTACTGGAAGTCGCTTAACGCGGAATCTTGCGATCCTTCTGGCGGCGGTTCTGATAAAGCATGGAAAAAGTTGGATATTTCAACAAGCGGAAGTTATACCACCCCTTCTTTTAACGAAGAAGAGGAGAGGAATTACGGTATCAAATGCGTCGACGAAGACAACAATAGCGACACGGTCGAAATTGATTTGGCGGCCGACAGCGCAGGCGAGCAGGAAATAAGCGGAACATTATTGGCAAGCTCTCTTTATCCGAAGGATGGAATGACCTCGACCCTTTATTGGCTAACGACAAACGCAAGTCAGTGTTATTTGTATTCCGATAAAGACAATTTCGACAATAACGCGGAATACTTATCTTACGCCGAAGATTCGGAGGACAAAAAAAGCTGGTATACTGAAGCCGGGTATTACCTGAAGCTCGGTTTCCTGAACAGGACATCCGGCCAGGAAACAGGAGCGGTGAATTCCGGAGAAGTTTATAAATACAAACTGATCTGCGGAGATTCTTCGGATGTCTATTCGTCTCTTTCCGAACTGGAGATCGCTCCGGAAAGCGATGAAAGGGAAACATACAAAACACATAGCGAAAAAGAAGCAAATACCTTGAGCAAAGAAGCTTCAAAGGTGGAGTCTAGGATGGATGAACTGGTTACTGAATACACCTGTCTTCTTAACGAATACACATTCGATGAGGATGTCAGGAGATCCGAATGCGACGCGTTTAAAGAGTCGTCATCCGACTCGGAATAAAAATGTTCAAGAAAATAATCACATATTTTTTGATAGTTTCGATAGCGGCGCCAGCGTTGGCCTCAGTCGTTCCTTTTGGCGCGGGGGCGGGAGTCAATGTTGTTTACGCGGAAGAAGAAAAAGGAAAAGAACAAACAGGCTCGATAGAAAGACCCTGCGAGGGTGTTCTCAACTCCATATTTCTCTCCTGGGACTGCACCGTTTATCACCTGGTTTCCTTGCTGTACTGGATAATGGAAATTGTCATATGGGGCACAGGATTGGCAAGCTCTCTTTTCAATGTCAGTATTCAATTCGCTTTGACCAGCGAACCTTTCGATCCAGACAAGAACTTCATGATAAGGGACGGTTGGACGATGGTGAGAGACCTGATCAATATAGGTTTTATCTTCGTGATCCTTTACATCGCTATTTCCACCATCCTTCAATATGGGGGAGCGAACATGAAGAGTGTTTTGCCAAGCTTGGTTGTTGCCGCGCTGCTTGTTAACTTCAGCATGATGATCACCAAAGTGGTGATAGACGCTTCGCATGTTCTGTCTTGGGAGTTCTATAGGCAAATAGACACGAAGAATGAGGAGGGTTTGGGAGAAGGAGAAACTTTTGTTGACACCAAAAACAGTATCGAAATGAAAGCCGGTTTTGAGAAAAAGAACCTTGGGAACGTTTTTATCGCAAGTTTCAACCCCCAAAGACTGTTGGTGGGCAAAGGAGAGAAGTTCGACATGAACGCAAAACAGGATTCGGCAGAGTCCCCATGGAAGCAAGTTTATGATAAGGCGGTCAAGGATGGGGAAAATATAAGCAGCACTTTGTGGAGAATGGCCGTCATCATCGTCGCCGAGATAGTTTTGGCGGGACTTACGGCCTTTATTTTGCTTGCCGGGGCGATCATGTTCATTGTTCGGATAGTTTTTCTATGGTTTATTATGATCTCTTCCCCCATCGCTTTCTTAGGCATGGTGATGCCGAGCATGAAGCAGTATTCTTCAAAGTGGTATAGCACTTTGATCGGCCAGGCCTTTTTCGCTCCGGCATTTCTGTTCATGTTCATGCTTTCGACGAAGCTAGTGAACAGTAAACTGATCGAGAGTCTTTTGACGACAACGAATAATGATTCAAAGATTGCCGCGGGCCTTGATATGGGAGAGATCGGAATGATATTCCTCAATTTCCTGATCGCCGGGGGTATTATGGTTTATTCGCTTACTATCGCGAGACAACTTGGCGGCCAGGCGGCCAATATGTCCATAAACTGGGCGCACAAAGCCAAAGACTGGATGCAGGGAGGAGCCAATAGATTGGCTCTTAAACCGACCGTGCATGGTTTACGATATGGAGGCGGAACCGCTGCGGATGCGGTATTGAGCAGTAAGGGGAGGTTTGCCACTGTTTTTAAAGCAATTCCGGGTGTTGAACATGGTTTGAGAAGATTAGGGGCGATGAAAAAAGCCGATCAGGATAAATCGAGGAAAAAAGCCGAGAAGTACGCGGGTAGTTTAAGCAAGGCTGGATTGGAATCTTTGGGGGCATATAGTGAAGAGCAGGCTGGCTTTATGAAAAGAGCAGTCTATGGTGGCGGGGCTTTTAAAACAACTCGCGAAGGTTATGAAAAAGTCATAGCTAAGAAAAAGGCTGAAAAAGAGGAAGAGGAAAGACTTTTGCAAAAAAGAATTGATTTAATGGGGGAAGAATTTGCTGATTTTGCCGGCATTACAGTCAGTGACACGGAAGAGATTATGTTGGAGAAAATAGATTCGGCTAAAAAGAAAATAAAAGCAATGGTAAGGGACGGTAATACAGCGTTACTGGATAAAATAATAGAGGAAAAAGATAAGGAAATAGAAGATAAAAACAAAATTCTTAGAGAAGAAATTATTGTTAATAAAAGAAAAATTAGCATTAGAATTGAAGGTTTTAGGGATTCCCTAAGAGAGGCCAGGAAGACGGGCGATGCAACAGAAATAGCAAAGAAAGAGAATGACCTTGAAAGAGCATTAATAGCTTTAGATGCTGAGGAAAAAAGATTGGCAGAAATTATAGTAAAAGAAAAACATAGAGAGGCTTTGCAAAAGTCAGTAGATAAATATGATGATAAGCAAAGAGCAAAATTGGGAAAACCGGAGGAGAAAAAAGAAGAAAAAAGTAAAAAATAATAAGATTATTTAATAAGCAATAAGAATATGAAAAACTTATCGGAACAAGAAATAGCCCAGATGTACGACAATCTACCTGAAGATTTGAAAGATTCTATTTTTAGCGTTGATACCACTTCTGCCGTTAATCTTCTTGGAAGAAAGTATAATCTCATGGTGGACAAAATTGGCGAGCTTGGGAATGAAACAGGTATGGTTATGCTGGGCGTTACCCACCCGAACGAGTTTATTCCCAATCTTGCTCAGAGGTTGGAGATAGACAAAGAGACGGCAAGAGCGATAGCTGGGGATATAAACGAGAAAATATTCAAAAAAGTGAGAGATTCTCTTAGAAAGATCCACAATATAAGAGATGAGGGTAACGAGCCGTCAATGGCAGAACATCCAGCCGAGGCAGAACAAAAGTCATCCGCTCAGTTTTCCGATCCTTCCGAGAATTTGGATGACCACAGAGCCGAAATATTGAAAGAAATCGAAAGAGATCATCATAAGGAAGACATCCCGGCTATTTTGAAGGGCAATGTGAATCCCTTCGAGGCGAAAACGAAGGAAGAAATTTTCAAAGCCCCGGTCGAAGAAAAGCAGCTGGATGAGAAACAAGTTCCGAAGTCTGAAAAGCCGAAGGGGTATCAAGGGACAGATCCGTATAGAGAGCAGATTGAATAGGTTGTAGGAGTTAGGAATTAGCTTCTTAGAAATTTAAATACGAAAAAGCTACAACCTAATTCCTACAACCTAAAAAGCTAATCCAATGCGTTTCCAAGTTCCCCAATTCATCGAAATAGAAAGCAAAATATTCGGGCCGCTTACCTTCAAGCAGTTTATTTATCTTGCCGGAGGGGCGGGTTTGATATTTCTTGTCCATGTTTCGCTGCCGTTTTTTTTGACCGTCATGCTGGCAGTCCCTATCGGGGCGTTCGCGGTAGCGCTGGCTTTCTATAAGGTCAATAACCGGCCGTTCATCAAGATCACGGAGAGCGCCGTCAGGTACGGGCTTTCGCCGAAAATTTACGTCTGGAAGAAAGAGAAGATCAAAAAAGCGACTTCCATAGATCAGTTGAAGGCGGACGAGATCAAAGAGAAAGTCCCGGCGCAATTTTTGCCGAAGCTCACCAAAAGCAAGCTAAAGGAGTTGTCGTGGAGTTTGGATATTAAACACAACATAAAATAATGCAAAAATAAAAAAGCAAAAATCAAAATTTTGGTATCCGCCCATGGCGGATAATTTGTAAAGTTTTTAGTTTCGAACTTGTGATATAATATTGCCAATGGCCAGTTCAATCAAATCAAGCCAGGAATTCATACCGATAAAGGAGATTCGCGACGGGGTCGTCATTTTGAAGGACGGTTCTTATCATATGATCTTAATGGCTTCCACCTTGAACTTCGCGCTTAAATCGGAAGACGAACAGAACGCCATTATTTTACAATACCAGAACTTCCTGAATTCTCTGGATTTTTCCGTCCAGTTTTTCATCCAGTCCAGAAAGTTGAACATCGAGCCGTACATCTCCATGCTTGCCGAACAAGAGAAAAAGCAGGACAACGATCTTATGCGCATACAAACCAGGGAATATATCGAGTTCATCAAGAATTTCGTCAAGATCAGCAATGTAGTGGCCAAAACTTTCTACATCTCAGTCCCATATACTACCGCCTCGATCGAGCTGCAAAAAAGCCCTTTGGGAGGATTTTTGAACAGCTTGTCGCCGACAAAGAAAAAAGGCAAGGCCGCCGGCGATTTTGAAGAAAACAAAGCCCAATTGACGCAAAGAGCGGATATAGTGTCCCAAGGTCTGGCCAGGGTCGGCGTGAGGGTGGCTCCCCTTGGGACGGAAGAACTGATAGAATTATTTTATCAACTGTTCAATCCCGGCGAAAGGGAGAAAGGAGGAGTAAGATAATTTTCAATTTTCAATAACCAATTTTACAATGAATTTTCAATAACTTAATTTTCAGTTGAAAATTTGAACATTGAGTATTGACCATTGATTGAAAATTGTAAATTGATAATTGAAAATTATGGAGTTTCATCAATAAGTAAAAAAAGAAAATAATTCTAGATTTCAAAACAATAAGAATTGTAATAAAATATGTCTTTCCTGGATAATTTATTAAACCAAAAAAAGAAAAACAGTCAGGAGGAAAATGAGATCCTTCCCGTCATTCCCCGGGAAATTTATGAATCCGGCGTTTTGAGGTTGCAGGATATAATCGCCCCATCCGCCTTGGAGATAACCCCAAACCACATCAAGATCGGAGAAAAAGTGGCCAGGGTGCTTTTCGTGATGTCTTATCCGCGGTTTTTGGCGGCCAATTGGTTTTCTCCGGTCATAAATTTGGACAAAGTTTTCGATATTTCCATTTTTATCCACCCCATAGACACGGTCAGCGTGCTAAGGCAGCTTCAGAAGAAAGTGGCTGAAGTTCAGTCGCAGATACACATGAAGGAAGAAAAAGGCTTCGTAAGGGATCCTGTTCTTGATACGGCTTACAGCGACTTGGAAGATCTGCGAGACAAACTCCAGCAAGCTCAGGAAAAGCTTTTTAATGTCGGCTTGTATATAACGGTTTATGCCGATACGGTGGAAGAACTCAATCAAACGGAAACGGAGATAAAGTCCATTTTGGAATCAAAATTGGTATATGTAAAACCGAGCCTCTTCCAACAAAAGGAAGGTTTGGAGACCGTTTTCCCCTTGGGAACGGATAAACTGGATATCAATACACAGCTTAACTCCTCGCCGATCTCCAGCCTCTTTCCCTTCGTCTCTTTCGATCTGTCTTCCGATAAAGGGATCCTTTATGGCATCAACCGCCACAACAACAGCCTTGTTCTCTTCGACCGGTTCTCTTTGGAGAACTATAATTCCGTGATCTTCGCCAAGGCCGGTTCCGGAAAGTCTTACACCACCAAACTCGAAGTGCTCAGAAGCTTGATGTTCGGAACGGAGGTGATAGTTATCGATCCGGAAAGGGAATACGAGTATCTGGCCGAAGCCACGGGCGGAAGATACTTCAACATATCGCTCAATTCACAGCACCATATCAATCCGTTCGATCTGCCGCCGGTCAGGGAAGACGAATCGCCGGCGGATGTTCTCAGGTCAAATATTATTTCCCTGGTCGGTTTGTTTAGGATCATGCTTGGCGGTCTTACCACAGAGGAAGATTCCATTATGGATCGCGCCATCACGGAGACCTACGCCGCCAAAGACATCACGGCGGAAACCGACTTTTCCGGCGCGACACCGCCCATTCTTTCCGATCTCGAGCTGGTTTTGGCCGGCATGGAAGGCGGAGAAAACCTGGCTCAGCGATTCGCCAAGTACACGAAAGGCACTTGGGCCGGGTTCATCAATCAGCCGAGCAACGTGGATATAAACAAAAAACTTGTCGTGTTTTCCATTCGCGACATGGAAGACGAATTGAGGCCGGTAGGCATGTATCTCATCACTCATTTCATTTGGAATACTATCAGGAAAGATATCAAGAAAAGGCTACTGGTGATAGACGAGGCCTGGTGGATGATGAAGTATGAGGACACGGCGTCTTTCCTCTATGGCATAGCCAAGAGGTGTAGAAAATATTATTTGGGTTTGGCCACTATTACGCAAGACGTGGGGGACTTTCTGGCTTCTCCTTACGGCATCCCGATAATAACCAACTCTTCCATTCAACTGCTTCTGAAGCAATCCCCGGCCACCATCGATGTTGTGCAAAGAACCTTCAATCTTACCGATGAAGAAAAGTTCCTGCTTCTTGAATCGGATGTGGGAGAGGGAATATTTTTTGCCGGACTCAAGCATGTGGCCATCAAAATTCTGGCTTCGTATACCGAGGATCAGATCATCACTTCAGACCCTGCTCAATTGATGGCCATTAAGAAGGCTAAAGAAGAGTTTAATTTATCTCAACAATAAATTGATCCTTTGATTTTTGAAAAAATTTTATGCAGGAAACCCAAGCTGAAAAAAAGCAAAGAGAAGCGCTGTTGGGAAAAATGCCCAAGATGGAAGAGCGGAGGGAAGATATATCCAAACAATTTCCTGGGGCAAAATACAGAAAAACTTTTGTCCAAGAATATGACGAAGAGGAGCGGCAGGCCAGATTAAATCAGGCCAGGCTATTATTAAGCCGAGAGCGATTAAAAATATCTTCAATCGCTAATGATGTTGCTGAAAAACTAGAGAAGATGATAGAAAAAGGCAACGATAAATCAGCCTTTTTTATTGTTTTAATCATAGGTCTCGCAAAGGATGGACTTTTGGATATTGCGTTGGATTTTCTAGGTGTTGGTCTAATACCAATTATAGGACAAATTCCCGGTTTTTTTCTGACAAGCGTTCTTTTTTATCTAATGTGGGGACGGGGTATGCTTAAAGGAAGGATATTTGCTTGGGTTCTTTCAATGTTCATCGGGGACAGTTTGCCGATAATAGAGGAGCTTCCTTTGACAACAATAGCGATACTTTTTGCATGGAAGGGTCTTTTAAAAAGGATTAAAAAAATTAAGGAAGAGAGAGAAAAATTGGCCAATATGACGGATGACGAGATCAAAGAAGTCGAAAGGAGATTCGAATTGTGATAAAATATTAGGATGAAAACAAGACTTTTAACATTTCTGATATTAGGCGTAACTCTTCTTGTTTTTTCCTTGCCTTCGGTTGGCAAGACCCAGGAAATAGATGACTACAGTTCCGATTTTATAATAGAAATTATTCCCAATGACCCAAGGCCGGGTGAAACGGTCTCGGCAAAGATAATCAGTTATCAGTTCGATGTAAACAGAAGCGTCATAACCTGGACGCTGGACGGAAAAGTGATAGAAAAAGGAACGGGGAAAAAGACGGCTAATTTCACTCTGCCTTCCCTCGGCAAGGAGAGCGCGCTTTCGGTAAGTATCGTGACGGATTCAGGTATTGAGACATCCAAGACAAAAAAATTTTCCGGCGGCGACATTGATTTCCTCTGGGAGGCGCAAACAACTGTTCCCGCGGGCTATAAGGGGAAAGCCCTGCCTTCAAGAAAGGCTTTGATAAAAGTTACCGGTTTGCCCCACCTCTTCAACTCTGCCGGCGCGATCGCGCGGCAAAATCTGATCTACGAATGGACGCTGAATTACAAAAATTTGCCGGATGATTCGGGGATAAACAGGAACACCTTGAGCTTGCGCCTGAACGATTCAGGAGATTACGTGGTCGGCTTGAAGGTCTCGACCAGAGACAAAAGAACCAGTTTTCAAAAGTTTTTGCATATTTCATACGACGGTTTTAAAACCAAGCTTCTTTTTTACAAAGATGACGCGCTTGAAGGGCCCTTTTATGGCAAAGCTTTAAGGAATAAAACCTCTTTACAAGGGAAAGACCTGAATATTTTAGCCGAACCTTTTTTCTTGGCCGAAGGAGGGACTTCTGATTATTTTTGGACCATGAATGACAAAGCGGCCAAGCCAGGCAAACGACCAAACAGAATTTTGTTGATGAAGGGGGAAGGTTCCGGTCAGGCCGAGATAGCTTTTGAAATGAAAAGGGAGATGGCTAATAGTTTGCAAGTGGAGGAGGGAGTAATAAATGTGGATTTTTAATGGTAAAAAACGATGAAGATAAACAAAAGAGTGGGTAAAATTTTTATTGCAACCTTGTTATTTGCTTTGTTTTCTTCTCTCTTTGTGGGCAAGGCAGTTTTTGCCGTCCAGTCCGGCGTAGTGGTATCTAAAGTAACAGAAGCCTCAACTTCATATATAGATGATGATGGTTACGAGCAAACGCTCACAGATGTAACGACGGAATACAAGTATGCTTCAAATGGTCAAAAAGCTTATGAAACCGTTAAGCGAACAAGGACATATACGGATGCCGATGGCAGCACTCATACGTTCTCTAGTTTTAAATACCGGAATGGAGAATGGGGCGAGGAAGTGGAGATAAAGACAACTGATAATCCTGAGGAGGGGAACACCATTGAAGACGGAGGTGGTGGAGAATTCACCTTTACCCTCCTCCAAGCCTTGCCCAAAAAAGGAGAGGATCTCAAAGAGGGGGTAAAGTTTGATGAGTATTTGAGATGGGCATACAGGTTTACGATAGCCTTGGCGGGATTTTTAGCGGTTCTCATGATAGTGATCGGCGGCGTGATGTATATCGCGAGCGGAGCGAATGAGAAAACAAGAGGAGAGGCCAAAAGCAGGATAGAAAGCGCCATTTGGGGACTAATATATATTCTCATAGCTTATTTGCTCCTTTACACCATAAATCCGACCTTGGTGGATTTCAGCGATAATAAGTTTTTTAGCAAGAACAAAGATACCTCAGAAAGTCAATCAGAAAAAGATGATGAGGAAAATGATGAAAAAAATAATGATAATCCTTATATAAATAAAGGAGAATCTGCTACTAAGACAGAACAAAAGCAAAATGATGAGAATAATAATAATGTAAACGATAAATTTGAGAACCCGCAAGGTTCGACAAAAAATAGCCAATTTCAAGGAACAATAAAGAAGGTTGATGAAGAAACAAAGGAAACAACCGAGACAGAAGAGAATACGAAGCAAGAACCTGAAGAAGATACAAGTGATAATCCTTACTTAAATAGGGGCGAATCAACCACGAAAACAGAGCAAAAAACAACAGAAAATAAATTTAATAATCCTTAACTTCAGCAAATTTAGGACATCATGGAAAACAAAACAATCAAAATTATAATCGGGGCGTTGATTCTTGTGACCCTGCTGTTTCTGGGTTTTGTTTTCTATGTTTCCAGGCCGGTTTCGGAACAAGATGATGAGGGGGGTAAAACAGAAATAACTTTCCCTGAAACGGGCGACAACGCGGGAACAAGAAGATCATCCTCTTCAAGATCCAGGATCGGATCAATTTCTTCTCAAAAAGAAAACCGGCTTACTCAGCTGACCCAAGAATCGGTAAGCGGCGCGGCTTTTTACGGCACTACCACCGCGTTATATATGGAAAGAGCCACTGGGCATATTTATAAAATTAGCTTGAAAGGCGAGGAAAAAATACGGCTTTCCAACACCACGATCCCGAAGAGTTTCGAAGCTTTCTGGTCTCCGAAATCGGATAATCTGGTTGTGAGATACTTCGATGATCCGCCGCAAGGCCAGATCAAATTGAGGGTCAAAACATTTCTCATTTCTGCCGGGCATTTGCTGAAGGCCACCACCACCGGCGAAGTGAAGGGAGTCGCGACGCCGAGCTCTATTTCTGAAATAACAGTCTCTCCCTCGGAGGATAAGATTTTCTATTTGAATCGATTGGAAGATTCCGTGGAAGGCATAGTGGCGGACTTCAGCAACAAAAATCAAAAAAAGATTTTTGAGCTGGCTTTCGGCGAATTTAATCTGCATTGGCCGGCAAAGGATCAGATTTTCTTGCTGACAAAGCCGTCATCAAGAACGGAAGGTTATTTGTATTCGCTTGATCAGCGAACCGGCGCCTTAGCCAGGGTGTTGGGCGGCATAAAAGGGATGACGGCTTTGGTTTCCCCGGCTGGTGACAAAGTGGTTTTCAGCCAGACGGCAAATAATGTTCTTGAATCGGGAGTCTATGACGCGAAAGAAAAGAATTTTTCCAAACTGGGTTTTGCCACCCTTGCCGACAAATGCGTTTGGAGCGGAAAAGGACAACAGACCGGAAAATTCTTATATTGCGCCGTTCCAGACGGAGCTGTTTCATCCGATTTGCCGGACGGTTGGTATCAGGGAGCAGTTTCCTTCAGTGACTCGGTATGGAGTAAAAATCTCGCGACCGGAGAGACAAAGAAAATTTTTGACACTCCGCGATTGGATGTTGTCGACCCCCAACTCAGCGCCGATGAATCTTATCTTATTTTTACCAACAAAAATGATGGGACATTGTGGAGCCTTAGGTTGTAAACGTTTATTTCTTATTGTGAGCCAGCAAATATTATTTGGGATCGGATAGGGTAATTGCCTAATCTTAAATCAAAATGTAAAAATAAAAATGCAAAATGACAATGCAAAATTTAAAAATGAATTCAAGAAAAAAATATTTAACTTTAAAAGGTAAAAAGTGATTTTTACACTTTTATCTGTCATTTTGATTTTTGATATTTGATTTTTAAATTAGGTATGCTAGTATTGCGATAATGGAATCGGATAACAAAACCTACGAAATCAACTACCTTTTAAGTCCTTTAATCCCCGAAGACAAGGTCGGCGAGGAGGTTGCTGTCTTGCGAAAGGCGATTGAAGACAAAAACAGTTTTATTGTCGGGGAAGATCAGGTAAAAATGCAAAAACTCGCTTATCCGATCGCTAAATATGTCAATGCTTATTATGGCTGGTTCAGATTTTCCTCCAATCCTCAGACAGTTTCGCAGATCAAATCTTCCTTTGAAAAGAATGATAAGATTTTAAGGGCGATGCTTACCGAGGCGGCCAAAGACAACCCTATCCGGTTCGCGAGCCGAAAATCATCCAGATCGAAGGAAGCTTCCCAGGGAGAGATCGCCGAAAAAACGGAAATAAAGCCTGAAGAAATCGACCAAAAGCTGGATGCGATATTGGCGGCGGGAGGGGAAATTAAAAATTAGGCTGTAGGCCTGCCTGCCGGTAGGCAGGTTGTAGGTTGTAGGAATTAGCTTTTTAGTAAGAATTGAATTCACCTAAAAAGCTACAAGCTAATTCCTAAGAAGCTAGACAATGAATTTAAATAAAGTATTTTTGATCGGTAACTTAACGAGAGATCCGGAGCTGAAGACCTTGCCTTCCGGTTCTTCGGTCGCAAGCTTCGGCATAGCCACTAATCGGGTTTGGAAAAATCAACAAGGAGAAAGACAGGAGGAAGTCCAATTTCACAATATTGTTGTTTTTGGAAAACAAGCGGAGACGGCAAGCCAGTATTTGAAGAAAGGCAGTTCCGCTTTTGTAGAAGGAAGACTTCAGACCAGGAATTGGGACGCGCAAGACGGGTCAAAGAGAAGCAAGACGGAAATAGTGGCGGAAAGGATCCAGTTTGGGCCGAGAAAATCCGGTGGCGGAGGCTTCAGCGGAGGGCAAGGACAATCGCAAGGACAGCCAACCGCCAAACAGGAAGAACAATTGGAAACGATAGAATATCCGGAAGAAGAAATAAAAGCGGATGAAATACCTTTTTAGGTTGTAGGTTGTAGGTTGTAGGAATTAGCTTTTTAGGTTAAATTAAAATCCTAAAAAGCTACAAGCTAATTCCTAAGAAGCTAATCTTATGAAACAGTGTTATTTTTGCACAAATAATATAAACGCAATTGATTACAAGAGGACGGAAATCCTAAAGAAATTCCTGAGTCATCACGGGCGGATTTCGCCACGGTTGGACACGGGAGTTTGCGCCAGGCACCAGAGGAAGTTGGCCACTGCCATCAAAAGGGCCAGGATCATGGGTCTGTTGCCTTTTATTGCTCCGTAAGCTTGTGGAAAACTTGGCAGTCCTGCCTGGTCGTCTTCGACCTGGAAGGTCGGCTAAGTTTTCCACAGAATTAACATCAGACCTGTGGACAAATTCACACACCTGCCAGGTTGAAGACAGCCAGGCAGGAGCGCGAATTTGCCCACAGGCCTATTTTCCGTATAATTCGTTCAATTTTCTCAAAGTATTAGACCCGACAAAACCGGTTGGTTTTAGAATTTTGTCCCCTTCGCGAAGGATTTCTTCTTCATATTTTTCCTGAAAATTCTTCACCGCCAAAAAAGTGCATTGCCCGAAAACTCCATTAATGGGGCAATCGGCGCTTTCCATGCTAGGCGGCGGATATGATCCCTCTTTGCTCAAGGCCATTTGCAAGTGGAGCGTGTCTTTTGAGACCGCTCCTTTTTTTATCGGGGTTGCCCATTGATGCGGAAGCAAAGTTGTGTCATTTTGGCGATGTTCATCGGAAAAAGATCCATCAAAAAAGCTTTTTACTCCAATGTATGTCTGATGCGCCAATTCTTTAAACATCGTCTCTCTAAGTTCCGCGTTTGTGAAAGCCGGTTCGTAAATATAACCATATTCAACAAGAACGGAAACGCCGTCCCGCGAGGCATTCGATCCAATCGCTATGAGCTCCTGGTCTTCAATCAAGGCCGAAGATTCGGCCGGAAGGTCGCTTTTGGAGAAATATTTTTCGAGTTGACCTTTGAGAGATGTCGCAAGTTCCGAACTTGCTCTGTGATTAGGAAGTTGTTTTTCCGGAATATAGACGGAGAATCCCGAGTATTCGCCCGGCTGCCAAGGTCTTCTTCCGGGATAGTCGTTGAAATGTATATGCAGGACAATTTCTACGGCATTCTCATTGGCCCACTTATTTATGGCGTATAGTTTAAGAGAATCATTATCATTGGCAGAATTGTGCGCCACCGTCGTTTCCTCCGTGACGTTTCCCGCGCCAACCGCTTCTTGCATTTGGCGTTTCTGATCTTCTCTGAAGTTCTTTATTTCATTTTTACCGACATTCAAATATCGGGAGAACCAGTCGGAATAATTGCCGGATTTTTCTCTGGTGATGTAAGTTTCAAATTTGCGGTCATTCTTCAACGCGCCAAACAGTTCATGTCCGAGGTCCTTGTTCAGATCGGCTTCTTTAAGGCCCCGATACTCCGCTCCGAAAGAATCGTTATCGTGTCCGGGAACGATTAGTATTTTGAGGCGGCCGTCGCTGTATTTGCTTTTGATTTCTTCCGGAGTGATCCTTTCTGCGAAGAATGGCCCCGCCAATTGTCTCAATGTCGCGCCCAGATAAGGAATGTTGAGATAAAGCGCGCAAGCAAAAAATGCCACAGCGCCGACCGATAGGATTACAAAAAGTAAAGTCCTTGATTCCATTGATTCATATTTTATCCTAATTTGCCTTATTAGAAAAACCTCATTACAATACTTTCCATGACTAAGGGAGTAAAATTTAAAACAAAATGGGACTTGAAAGAGCTTTTGCCGGATGAGAGCAAAGAGACTATTGAGAAAGAAAAAGAACTGATCCTGGCAGAGAATCACAGATTTATAAATAAATGGAAAGGCCGGAAAGATTATCTGGAAGACCCGACGGTTTTGAGGGAGGCTCTGGATGAGTACGAGGCTTTGAACAGGAAATACGGCAGTTCCGGCGGTTCGGGTTTTTATTTTTATCTCAAGTTGTCGCTTGATCAAAATAACCCAGAAATCAAGGCTAAATTCAACGATCTGCAGGAATTTGCGATAAAGATCGGCAATGATTTGCAGTTCTTCGAACATAATTTGGCCAGAGCGGATGGAGCAGCCCGGAAGAAATTTTTGGCCTATATCGGGCTTGCCCCATATAGGCATTTTTTAGAGCGGCTTTTCGCGCAGGCGAAGTATCTGTTGAGCGACGAGGAGGAAAAGATCATGAATCTTAAACATCCGCTGTCCCATTCCAACTGGGTTAAAATGGTCGCCGGTTTTTTAGCAAAAGAAGAAAGAGCGGTCCTTGGAGAGGGCGGAAAAAAAGAAAAAAAGTCATTCAGTGAAATATCCAAGCTGATGAGCAGTCCAAAAAAGAAGGTCAGGGATTCGGCCGCCGCCGCCTTCAACCAAATTTTGGAAAAACATTCCGACGCGGCGGAACACGAGATCAATTCCGTGCTGGCGAACAAAAAAGTAAACGACGAACTGAGGAAGATGCCACGCCCCGATCTGGCGAGGCATATAGATGATGACATCGAGAGCGATGTCGTTGACGCGCTTGTTGGATCAGTCTCTAAGCGGTTCGATATTCCACGCGAATATTACGCGCTGAAAGCCAAACTTTTCGGTGTAAAAAAGCTCGAGTATCACGAAAGAAACGTGGAGTATGGTAAATTCGATAAAAAATATTCTTATGTTGAAACCGTAAAGATGGTCAATAAAGCTTTCTCTGATCTTGACGATAAATTTTTTGAGATAGCAAAGAAGATGGCCGAAGGGAAGATCGACGCGTTCCCCAAGAAGGGAAAGAGTTCCGGCGCCTTTTGCGCGAACGATCTTGTTTCCCAACCCACGTATGTATTGCTTAACCATACCGGATCATTGGATGACGCATTGACCTTCGCTCACGAGATGGGGCATGCCGTAAACAGCGAACTTCAGAAAGAAAAGCAAAATTCCCTCAATTTCGGCTCGCCGAAGTCAACAGCCGAAGTGGCCAGCACCTTCATGGAGGATTTCGTTTTGGACGATCTGATGAAAGAAACCGATGATGAGGGCAGGCTTGCGATCATGATGCATAAGTTAAACAGTGACATCAGCACCATTTTCCGCCAAATCGCTTGCTACGAGTTCGAGCAAGAATTGCATTCGGAGTTCAGGAAGAAAGGGTATCTGTCGAAAAAGGAAATCGGCAAATTGTTTCAAAAGCGCATGGCCGCCTATATGGGGTCAAGCATTTCTCAGTCGGCGGGATCTGAAAATTGGTGGATATATTGGAGCCACATCAGAAGTTTTTTCTACAATTATTCTTACGCCAGCGGGTTGCTCATATCCAAAGCGCTGCAAGCCTCTTATTCCCAAGACCCGGCTTTCATGGAAAAAATAAAAGAATTTCTGGCTGCGGGAACTTCGGCTTCGCCAAAAAAAATTTTCCTTGGCATGGGTATAAACATCGTCGACAAAAAATTTTGGGACGGCGGGTTGGATAAAGTTGAAAAATTGCTTGATGAAACCAAAGCTTTGGCCCGTAAACTAAAAAAGATTTAGAGAGCATGGAACAATTAAGACAAAGACTGCTGGAGATTTACCATCTCAATTCGATCTTGGCGATTCTTGGCTGGGACAGGGATGTTTTTATGCCATGCGAAGGCGCCCAAGCCAGAGCCGCCAAAATAGCTTATCTGAGCGGCTTGCTTCACCAAAAGATCATAAGTCTCGATTCGGACGGCTTGCTGAGCAAGTTGAAAGAACGACTCGGTCAGCCAAAGGTTTATCCTGCAAAAAAGCTGCCAACAGAAGACATGGCGATAGTCAGGGAGACTTGGCGATCGTTCAAGAGAGAGAAGAAGTTGACGGAGGACTTTGTAAAAGAGTTGGCGGAAACAACCTCCCAAGCCCAGATGGTCTGGGCCGAATCCAGAAAAAAAGCGGATTTTAAGACTTTTTTGCCATGGCTGGAGAAAATCTTACACCTCAAGAAAAAAGAGGCTGGAATGCTCGGATACGACAAATCGCCCTACGATCTTCTTTTGGATTATTATGAGCCTGGGATGACAGCCGAGAAAACTGAAAAAATTCTTAACGACCTAAAAATTTCCCTTTCCGATCTTTTGAAGAAGATAAAAAGATCGAAGGTAAAAATACCGGCATTGAAGACAAAAAATATTTTTTCGACCGAGAAGCAGATTGATTTCAACAAAAAAGTGGCAAAAAAGATAGGTTTTAATTTCGACTGCGGCAGAATGGATCAAAGCGTTCATCCATTTTGCGTCGGGTTTCATCCGAACGATGTAAGAATAACTACCAGATATGACGAGAGAGACCCGCTTTATTCTTTTGGTTCGACCATTCACGAAGCCGGCCACGCTCTTTATGAACAGGGTATTTTGCCGAGATATTTCGGGACGCCGCTGGGGGAGGGGGTTTCTTATGGGATTCACGAGTCCCAATCCAGACTCTGGGAGAACATGATCGGGAAGAGCTTTGCTTTTTGGCAACATTTCTATCCGATCCTCAAGAAGGAATTTCCGACCCCATTCGGAGAGATAAGCCTTGAAAAATTTTATTGTTCGTTGAATTCGGTGAAGCCTTCTTTGATCAGGACGGATGCCGACGAGGTGACATATAACCTGCACGTCATTCTGCGTTTTGAGATAGAAAGGGATTTGATGGAAGGAAAGATCGCAGCAAAGGATTTGCCTGAAATATGGAATGGCAAAATGAAGAAATATCTTGGCGTTAAGCCTCCGAACGATCGAATGGGTATTTTGCAGGATGTCCATTGGGCCATGGGAGGGATTGGTTATTTTCCAACTTACGCTCTGGGCAATCTTTATGCCGCGCAATTCTATGACAAGATGAAGAAGGATATGCCAGACATCGAGAAAAAAATCTCCGGCGGAAACTTCGGAGAGATAAAGAGCTGGCTCGGCGAAAATATTTATTCGAAAGGCAAACTTCAATCCGCCGATGAACTGACCAGAGCGATTACCGGAGAAGATCTAAACCCGAAACATTTCTTTTCTTATATCGAAAACAAATATACGGAGATATATAAGCTCTAGAGAGTAAGTTGAAGGCGAGTGCGAAAAGCGAAAGAAAGAAACGAAGCCAGAATCCATTTGTCGCGGGAAGCTGTTTTAATGATTGCAAGTAAAAGTAATTTTTAAATAAATGGCAAAGTATGGCAAAAATGCCCGGCAGACAATAAGCCGGGCGATGCATAAGTATGGGAGAGGCAAGCTAAAAAGCGGAAAGGGTCGAGGCAAGGCAAGATCCGCCAGGCAGGCAGTGGCTATAGGGATCTCGGAAGCGAGGAAGAAAGGGCAAAAAGTTCCACCAGCTCCAAAAAGGAGGTCGAGAAAAAAAACCGGAAGATAGCGGCAATTTTATAAACCTGGAGAGAAAATTAATAAATAAAATCAACCTATTATGTGGCTTTGGACAATATTTATAATTCTTTTGGTTTTGTGGCTTATCGGCTGGCTGGCCAAATATACGTTCGGCGGTCTTGTGCATATCCTTTTGGTCGCCGCGTTGGTGATTCTGATTATAAGATTGATAAGAGGAATTTAGGTTAAAATTAAATCAATCGTTTTTTAGTGAAGGCGTATCCTGAACTTGATTTAAGGTATCTTCTTTTAAATATATAGACGTAATACATTTTTTGCCCCACGCCGCTAAAGCTATGCGGGACACCACTTCGCATTAATGACCTGTACCCCTTTTCCTAGACAGCCAGTCTCTCTTGAATAAGATTGTAATTTGTTTCGTAATGGCGCGCAAATTTTTTCGGCGCCATTTTTAAT